>JBLFXD010000057.1:0-15234 GCA_047611045.1 Planctomycetaceae bacterium
CGTCATGCCTCCAAGCCAGCAGACGTCGGGCTGCAGCACGCTGTGCAGACGGTGCTCGGCCAGGTGTCTGAACCCGGCGGACGTGTATTCGTGCTCGCCGCCCGCGATCGGGACCGGTGAGTTATTGACTAGTTCTGCATAACCAGTTTCGTCGTGCACTGGCAACGGCTCTTCCAGCCAGCTCAGGTTCAGATCTGCGACCCGACTGATCACGGCCTGAGTTTCTTCGAGGTTCCATTTCATCCAGGCGTCGGCCATCAATTCCCGGTTTGGGCCGATCGCCGTCCGCGCTCGGGATAGTTGATCAGCAACGCGGTTTGCAAACGCTTCGGTACTGCCGTCTTCTTTCGGCAACTGCCCGCCGAGATGCAGCTTGAAGCCCTGATGAGGACTCGCCGCGACCTTGTCCATCGCATCGTTGTCCCAGACGGTGATGTACGTCGGAAGACGATTCTGTTTTGCCCCGCCGAGCAGATCGCAGACGCTGGTGTTTTCGGCTCGGCCACGCAGATCCCATAACGCGAGGTCGACTCCGGAAATCGCCATCACGACGAGCCCCTTCTGTCCGTACGCCAGCGTCGAATCGAACATCTGCTGCCAGAGCGCCTCGATCTGCGACGGATCCTTTCCGAGCAGAAAATCGCGCAGCACCGTACGAACAATGTGAATACCCGCGAACCCGCCGCCGCCGACTCCGTAGCCGGTCACGCCAGCGTCGGTATCAACTGCGACGAGAATCTGACCGATGCTGGTTCGCCAGTCGTCGGGCGAAGTCGGCGTGATCGGCTGGCAGGCTCGAACATCGGTTATCTTCATGGCACGGTTCGCTTCTCGATTTGTCTAATCGTGTGCTGAGTCTCTCCGGTGGATCGGCGACTCCCAGCCCGTGGTTCAGAAACACTACTTTCAAGTCACCAACGAGCATTTCGATCGGGCGTCGTCGTCGACAGTCGCTACTCAACCGGCGCCGGATAGTGCGGCACGAAATTCGGCACGGCACACGTCGGAACTGTCGGTAATGGGTGGGTGCCAAAACAAAGAACCCGCCGAATTCCCTAAGGATTCCGGCGGGTTCCTGTCTGTACTAAGCAGCGAACTCCCCGACTAGGATTCGAACCTAGGACCTAGCGGTTAACAGCCGCTCGCTCTACCAATTGAGCTATCGGGGATCAATCTGCGGCGGAAGATAAAAGACCGCTGCATCTGCATCAAGGGTTTTCGGACTCACCTGTGGTATCTGATGAGTGAAAACTGACAAAAATGACGCTTTCTCAGGTCAGACAGTGCTGAGGGCATCAGTCGTCGTCATCATCAGGTTCGTCGGTTCGCTTCTCAAGCGTGAGACGATTTCCGCTTTCGTTGTACTCGACAACGCTCATGAACGACCGCATCAGCATGATGCCTCGACCACCTGGTTTATCGAGATTGTCTTCGTCTGTCGGGTCGGGAACTTCCTCAACAGTAAAACCTTCGCCCTGATCTTCGATGACGACGCGAACGTGTACTTCGTCGATTTCCCATTTGACGTTCACGACCTTGTCCGGGTCCATCTTATTGCCGTGTTTGATGGCGTTAACTAAGGCCTCTTCAAGGGCAAGACGTACACCGAAGACGTCACGAGGTGCGTAACCTCGCGATTCCATTCCGCCTACGATCTGTTCCTGAACTTCACGACCTTTGGCCGTGTCGCTGGGGATCGTGACGTCAAACTCTTCGGTGCTGGACATAGCTCAGTGATTCTGCCTTGCAGGACAACACTTCCGGCCCAACGAAACTGGACGCGACAGCGTCGCAATCCGTTACATGCCCTCGAGGGCCTGTTCCAGGTTATCACGCATATCAAAGAGCTTGTTGAGCTTTGTGATCGCGAAGACCTCGTAGATGTCAGGTCGGACAGTGCAGAGCCGAAGCTTGCCCTTTGCGGCCTTCACCTTCTTGTCCATCGTGATCAGCTTGCCGAGAGCGGCGCTCGACAGATACTCAACATTGGAGAAATCGAGAATGATTTTCGTCCGAGCATCGTCCTCAACCAAGCTGAAAAGCTGGTTTCCGATGATCTGAATGTTGCCTTCGTCGAGAATCTTCTTGTCAACGAATTTGGCAATCGTGACGTCACCAGACTCTTCAATGTCCAACCGGCGATGACCTGCTGACATGTTGCAATTTCCAGTTAAGTTCGAACAGTGAAACTAACAGCGGTGCTACAGGAGCCAGATTCATCCGCACTGACTTCGATAAAAACAAGCGAAGTTCAGTCGAGAAAATAACTCTTACCCTGCGGCCCGCAGACATTGATTTTGCGAAATTCTCCGGGATTCGAGGCCAATTGCCCCGCAGAAGGTTGTTGATAATGAGGACCCGAAACCCGTAAGTCAAGTAACTCACGACGACGGAAGGTGTTTCGTCAGAAGCATTTTCTGCGTCGTGATGCGTGCTCGAAATGGGGCGATCAGAGGGTTTTCGCAAGATACGATGTGAGCCAGATAATGAACCCGACGCATCCCCACGCAACAGCGAAGCCACCGAGGCCAACGAGGGTCGGGCGAGGTAGCTCGATGTCAGGATGGGCAAACATCGTTGGATTCTGCGGAGCGGGGTTATCCGGGAGCGTGCACGGGGATGCCACCTCTTCGCCAGGTGTTATAGGAGTGTG
Source organism: Planctomycetaceae bacterium (assembly GCA_047611045.1). Classification (GTDB taxonomy): domain Bacteria; phylum Planctomycetota; class Planctomycetia; order Planctomycetales; family Planctomycetaceae; genus JABMPE01. The sequence goes on from JBLFXD010000057.1 coordinate 2,654, forward strand.
AATCAGCGAGAAGAATCGGTCGAGCTGCTCGCCTGACTGCCGCGGCGTAAGCAGGCTCACGACGATACCGACCACAACGCCGGCTGAGATGTACGAGAACATTTGCCAGGCGTCCGTCATCCGTACTGAGCCGTCGGCATTGATGTTCAGCATGAAGTCGAGCACGCCGACACTGTGGAACAGGTCGGCATGGTTCGCGGCGAGCCACCAGGCACCGACAGCGGCAAGCGTTGATGCCCAGACTGCCTGCCAGGTCCACCGTCGCCAGACGATTCCAAACCACAAACTGATTCCGATAGCGGCTGGCGTTTTGATGATCACCTTTAGAGCGTGGATCACGTCGGTGAATGAGCTTTGCAGGATGATTGCCAGAATGACGATCACGAGGCCTGCGATCCGCCCCGCCCAGAGATAGTGCCGGTCCGACCCATTCTGCACGAAGAACCGCTTGTAGATGTTCTCAGTAAACAGGCCGGCTCCGACAATCATTTGCGCGTCGCTGGTGCTCATGACAGCTGCCAGCAATGAAGCCAGCAGCAAGCCTATGAGACCGGGGTAGATGGTCGGCAGAATTTCGTAGGCGGCTCGACCAAACAGATCGTCGGCAAATGATTTGTCGACCGCATCCAGTGAATCAGACTCTTCATCGGAGAGCCCGTCGGTGTCGCCAGTCGCTTTCCGATGGAGACTGTCGAAAGTCTGCCGGTCGCTGGTGATCAAAGTTTGTTCTTCCGGCGAAAGCGCCTGAAACTCGGCAGAATTCACATCCTGGGGCATGTCGACATGTCTCAGGGGGCTGTCCGCTCCGAGATACCAGACGATGCACGCCAGGCCCGTGAACGTCCACGCGAGCGTGCAGAAACGCTTCAGGAAGTTGCCGACGGTGAATCCAAATCGACCTTCGAATTCAGTCTTACCGGCGCCGCAGACGCCCATGATATGAGGCTGCACGACGATGCCGCAGAGCGCAGTCAGAGACAGCATGAAGACGTAGAAGATCGTAATCGGTTCCCGGCCGAGCTGCTCTGCGATATCTGCGCTGGCGACGAGGTCGAACATCCCCGGTTTGGCCTCGACCGTATGCAGTTGCCCGAAGCCTCCGATCTTCATAAACACAAAGGGTAATAAGAGGAACGAGAACGCGATCGTCAGGACTCCCTGAATGAAGTCCGTGATGATCGCCGCTCCGAGGCCACCTGCCATTCCGTACGCGACGAACAAGACAGTCATCGCAAGAATCGCAAATTCGTAACCCTGAACCTGGCGGCTGCCGAGGACCGATTTCCCGGTTTCTTCGTCGGTCTGCATCGCGGGCACAGAAAGCTGCACGGTGGCTGCGACTTTATCAAGCTCTCCACCGGTCAAAGCGTTGACCATCTTGCCGCTGGAAAACAATCCGCCAGCGATAAACACGATCGCCATGATGATTCCGTAAACCGTGTACAGCGTCGCAGTGCTGGTGTTGTAGCGGTGCTCGAAGAAGTCGGCGGTGGTCAGTGCTCGCATTCGACGCATGACGGGCGCGACGATCCAGTAAAACGGAGTCGCCCATAACCACAGAAACTGCCACCAGATTCCGGCCAGGCCGACTCGCCAGGTTCCGGCGACGACGCTGATTGCCTGCTCGGAGCTAGTCCCCGCTCCGAAAGCGAAAAACATCATGAAGACTTTGCCGAAGCGGCGGCCGCCCATGAAGAAGTCGGACATGTCCTTGACCTTCTTCAGTGACCACCACCCGATCACGACAATCAGGACGAAGTAGACAGCAAGCACGGCCCAGTCGAGCCAGTGCATGCCAAGAAGGTTATTTCCAGGAGGAGCGGCGGCGAGGAGCATGGCGGGGCTCAGCTATCGAGGCGAAAGGCGGGACTTCAAAACGGTAACTAAAGCGTAAGCAAGCTTTGATCCGTTAGGAAGCAAGCGGAAGCCTCGCGTTCGTCGAAAATTTCGAGCGAATGGGTGTGTCACTGGCTTTGCCAGTGTTTTTATCCGGCAACTGACCACACGATATGCACTAACGAAGCCAGTGGCACACTAACGAAGTCGGAGCAGACGGGCATTGCCGCTTCTACAGCGACGGCAGCCACGAGCAGTAGTACATCGCTCGCGGAACGGTCGATTCCATCGCCTTCTGCCAGAAGAATTCCGGGTCGCGGGCTTCGACGTTGCCCAGCAGGACGTCCAGGACCGTCGGCGTGAAGGTGTATTTCACAACTCGCACGCTGCTCAGCCCGAGGTCTTCCTGCAGCTTGTCGACGACTTCATCGTCAAAGGCGATCTCGTCGATCAGTCCGTTTTCCAATGCCTGGTTCGCGGTGAAGACCTGGCCGGTTGCCAGTTTCGTACGGACCGTCTCTTCGTCGAGACCTTTGCGGCCTTCGGCGACGATCTCCACGAAACGATCGAACGAGTCGTCCATGATCGCACCCCATAGCTCGCGGTCGGCGTCGGACAGCGGCTTGAACATGTTGAGCGAATCTTTAAACGGTCCGGTCGTCAGCGAGTCCGACTTCAATCCGAACTTCTCAGCCATTGCCGACAGGTCGTATCGCGGAATGATCACGCCGATCGAACCCGTCCAGGTTGTCGGCTCGGCGAAGATCTTGCCGTTCTCGCCAGCTCCCATCGCGATGTAGACACCGCCCGACGCCGCGATTCTCTTCATGGCAACGTAAACGGGCTTCTTCGCGCTGAGCTGTTTCAGGCGGTGATAAATCTGATGACTGTCGGCGACGAGCCCGCCGGGACTGTCGATAACCAGCACGACGCCTTTGACGTTGTCGTCGTCGCGAGCGTCCTCAACCATCCCGATAATCCGTTCGGTGAACGGCGGCATGATCGTGCCATTGGCCTCGATGATCACGATCCGGTCGGTGGCCGTTTCGTCTCCCGAGACAAACTTTTCCTGCGTGCCCGCGTCGATGTTCGCGTTCGACGAAACCAGAGCAAAGTTGATAAACACAGACAGCAGCAGGAACGACAACAGAAGCCGCGTGAACCACGCCTTGAAGAATCCACCACCCTGCGGCGGAACATTCACGATGATCTGCGGCTGGTTTGAATCGCTGCTTGGTCCGTCGGTGCTCATGTTGAACTCTTTGTCTGTTCCATCGTCGACTCAAAACGAAAGCCGCAGCGAGTAGGGTGGGCACTGCCCACCAATGTGTTCCAGGAGATTGTGGGCGGTGCCCACCCTACAAAATCTGTGTCAGGCCATGCCGCGGTTTTTCAGTTCGGCCATGACTGACTGGACGATCTTTCCGATTTCCTGCGCGTCGAGGCCGCCGTCGGTCAGGGCGTCGCCCGCTCGGCAGCCGCCCACAGGTTCGTCGGTAAAGCCCTGACTCGCCAGCATGCATTGAATGCTTCGGCTGAGAAGTTCGAGATCCGTCACCTGGTTGTCGGACTGTGGCTGCCGTCCAAGCCCCATGTTGAAGCCGCGGAGTTCGACTGCCGCTCGGAACCCGTTGGGGAACTCGGCCTGGTAAAGCATCGTGTCGAACAGCTGAACCAGGTCGTACTGAATCTGTCTCGCGCCGTCGATCTGGCCGGAGACGGTCAGGTCGTAGAGTTTTCGCGTGAGTTCCGGGACGACTCCGGAACTGGCGTTGGTTCCGCCGTCGCAGCCGATCAGAATCATCGGCATCAGCGCCGCGTCCCATCCGGTTAGGAATGAGAACTCCGGACGATTCGGTCGCACGGCCTGAATCATGCGGATCATGTGCGGAATCTCGCCCGACGAATCTTTGATCGCGACGATCTTTTCGCACTCTTCCGAAAGCCGCTGGACTGTCGGCAGGTCGATCGGAGACGCGAACATCGGAATGTTGTAAAGCGTGACGTCGACCGGGGTGTTTCGACCGATTTCGCGGAAGTACGCGTAAACCGAATCCGGACTCAACTTGTAGTAGAAGGGCGCGACGATCGCGACGGCTCGCACGCCGAGCTCGTGGTAATACTCGCACGCCTTAATCGTCTCTTTGACGTTGGCTTCGGCGGCTCCGGCCAGCACGGGCACTCGGCCAGCAGTTTGATCGCAGACGATTTCGATGATGCGGCGACGCTCTTCGACGGTGAACCGAGTGAATTCGCCGGTCGAGCCGTTCGGGTAAAGACCGTGCACGCCCCGGTCGATAAGCCAGTCAACGTAACGCCGCAATTCGGGCTCGTTGATTTCTCCGGCCGAGTCCAACGGGACAAGATTCGGAGTGAAGATTCCCTGAAGGCGTTCCTGAGGCATGGCTGAAGATCACAAGGCAGGAGGTCGGAATTCGGAAAGTCGAAGCCAGGCAATCGCCGGTTCTGCCGCACTTTTGGCAAAATCAACAGATTGCACCGGTTAGGAAGACTGCTTCCTGAGCATACCACCTTCCGACCGAGCGTCCATTAACCTGAGGCAGATCAATACGAACTGGCAGGTTGCGCGGGCCGTTCGTACCGAATGGGACGCTTTCCGGACGGCTCAGCAACGATCTGTCAGCGTTGGTTGACTGTGTTCGGGCGGTTTTCGTACGATCCCCGCTTCGCTTTTTAGAGTGCAGAATCTCTGTACGCGCAGGAATGCCGTAACATCTCCAGCCGTGCTGGTTTACGACAGTTTCCGAGTCATAAATTCGTCGAATTGACAGCGGGTCGCATGCCCGGCTCTCTTGGCGACAGACTCTAACCCCGCAGATACTTCGAGTTAATCATGGCTGTTCCCAAGAGAAAAATCTCCAAATCGCGTTCCCGCAGCCGCAAGGCTAACTGGAATCTGAAGGCTCCTCAGTTGGGCAAATGCCAGAACTGCGGAAACCGCATGCCGACACACGTCGTTTGCCCGCAATGTGGCCATTACATGGGACGTCCGCTTGTGGACGTTGCGGAATAATATCCCATGCGGATTGCTCTGGACGCGATGGGGGGCGACAACGGCCCCACTCCGAACGTACAGGGAGCCATTGCCGCCCTACAGGAACTCCCCGATATCGAGGTAGTTCTTGTCGGCGACGTGCCCCTGCTGGAGCAGCACGTTTCTGAGGCAGGCTTTTCCGACAGCCGACTGACGTTCGAACAGTCCGACGGCTTCGTCGAAATGCACGAAAAGCCGGCAGAGACGCTGCGATCAAAACCGAACTCGTCGATCGCTGTCTGCTGGAAACTGATGGCAGCCCGATCGGTCGACGCGCTGGTCAGTGCCGGCAACACGGGAGCTGTCGTTGCATCCGGCCTTCGAACTCGCCTGTTTCTTAAAGGCGTGAAGCGGCCCGGCATCGCCGTCACTCTTCCGACCCTTAAAGGACGTTCGATTCTGCTGGACGTCGGAGCGAATCCGGCCGCTCGGCCCGAACATCTTTATCAGTACGGCGTGATGGGCCTGATCTATGCCAAAGAAATCCTGGGCATCGCCAATCCGACGGTCGGCCTGATGAACATCGGCAGCGAAGAGGGCAAGGGAAACGAACTTTACAAAGACGCTCACACGTTACTTTCCAGTAGTCGATTGCAGGATCGTTACGTCGGCAACGTCGAAGGCCGAGGCCTCTACCAGGGCGAAGCGGACGTGCTCATTTGCGAAGGGTTCGTCGGCAACGTCGTGCTGAAAGTCAGCGAAGGCATGGCCGACTTCCTGTTCAAAGCAATTACACCTCAGGTTGTTGGAGCTTTGGACAAGGAACGCGACATTGCAAAGCGAGCGTTCCAGCAGATCGGTCGGCAATATCAGTACAGCGAGCAAGGTGGTGCTCCGCTGCTGGGAATCGACGGAGCGTGCGTCATCTGTCATGGATCAAGCGATGCCCGTGCGATCCAGAACGCGATCAAGTCGTCAACCAAACTAATGAACCGCGATATTAACGGGCAAATCGTGACCGACCTGTCCGAACAAATGGTCGCCGCAGATGCCGGCTGATCGTCGTCGGCGGTTTATACAATTGCTCCCGGATCAGAAAGTGATCCTCGAATTGTCTCCCCACGGACGGTGACGGCGATTCTTCCAAAGCCAATGCACTTGCAAGTGGAGCGGCACAGGTAACCCGAAGCGTGAGCGAGGGATGTTGAAGATTGCCAGTGCGATCTTTCGGAGCATCCCGCGCTGGACAACTGGAGAAAGTCATGACAACCGCATTTATGTTTCCCGGCCAGGGTGCTCAGCACGTCGGCATGGCAAAGACGATCGTCGAAAATCATCCAGCCGCCAAAGAACTCTTCGAACGAGCGAACGAAGTCCTCGGCCTCGACCTGGCAAAGCTTTGCTTCGAAGGCCCGCAGGACGAACTCGACAAGACCGACGTCAGCCAGCCAGCGTTGTTTGTCACCAGCTTCGCCGCTCTCGAGATTCTGAAAGCCGAACAACCCGACGTCGTCGAGCAATGCTCAATGGCCGCCGGACTGAGCCTCGGCGAGTACACCGCTTTGACATTCGCCGGAGCGATATCGTTCGAAGACGGACTCAAACTCGTCCGCAAACGCGGCGAGGCCATGCAGGCTGCCGCCGACGCTGCTCCATCCGGCATGGTCAGCGCTTTGCTGCTCAGCGATGAACAAGTCGACGACGTCGTTGCTCAATCATCAGAAGCCGGCGGCATCTGGGTTGCCAACCGACTCTGCCCCGGCAACACCGTCCTGTCTGGCGACACAGCCGCGTGCGGTCGAGCGGCCATCCTGATCGAAGAAGCCGGCGGACGTCCGATTCCACTTTCAGTCGCCGGAGCCTTCCATACACCGTTCATGCAACCGGCTGTCGACCAGCTCGCCGAGGTCCTGGAAACCGTCGAGATCACCGCTCCGAGAATTCCGGTCATCTCGAACGTCGACGCCGAACCTCACAGCGATCCGGTTGAAATTCGATCGATCCTCGTTCAGCAGGTCGTGAACCCAGTCCTTTGGGAAAAGTGCGTCCGACGAATGCTCGACGACGGAGCCGACCACTTCTACGAAATCGGCCCAGGCAAAGTCCTGAAAGGCTTGATGAAGCGAATCGCCCGCAAAGTCCCGTGCGACGTCATCAACGACTCGCCGTAGGGTGGGCACTGCCCACCAACCACGACTGTCTGGTGGGCAATGCCCACCCTACACCAAACCAGACGCGAACCGAACAGGTAACCTTCTGGTCCTGTCGCAGGCTGAACGTTCTTCCTGGTATGAAGAGCCGCGACCTGCATCCATTTAGTATTGAAATCTGAAGGTGACGACCGTGTTTGAGACAGTTGCCGTGATCGGTGCCACGGGTGCCGTTGGAAGTATCATTCTTGAACTGCTGGAAAAGCGAGACTTCCCGGCGAAACAGTTCCGACTGCTCGCTTCAGCTCGAACAGCCGGCACGAAGATCACACTCAAAGGCCAGGAAATCACCGTCGAAGAACTGACGCCCGAATCCTTCGAAGGTGTCGACCTGGTAATCGCCAGCACCCCTGACGACACTGCGGCCGAGTACCTTCCCCACGCGCTCAGAGCTGGCTGCAAAGTTATCGACGAATCCGGCTACTGGCGGATGAATCCGGAAGTCGCTCTCGTCGTGCCCGAGATCAATCCCGAAGCCGCAATTAACGCCAAAGGCATCATCGCTAGCCCGAACTGCTCGACCACTCAAATGGTTGTCGCTCTGAAGCCGCTGCACGACGCTGCCAAAGTAAAGCGAGTCATCGTCTCCACCTACCAGGCAACCAGCGGCGCAGGCCTGCAGGGTATCCGCGATCTGGAAGCCGGCTCGCAGGCTCACCTGTCCGGCGAAGATTACGACTACCAGGCATTCGCCTACCCGATCGCCTTTAATGCGATTCCCCAAATCGGCGGCCACAAAGAGGACGGCTACACCAGCGAAGAAATGAAAATGGTGTACGAGACTCGCAAGATTCTCGGCGACGAATCAATCCTCATCAGCCCGACCTGCGTCCGCATCCCCGTCGCCAACTGCCACAGCGAAGTCATCACGGTCGAGACCGAACGACCGGTCTCCCCGGAAGAAGCTCGCGAGCTGTTTTCAAACTTCCCCGGCATCACCGTCGTCGACGATCTCGACGCGAAACAGTACCCGATGCCCAGCACTTGTGACGGCAGCGACGAAGTCTTCATCGGTCGTATCCGCAAAGACATCTCCAGCCCGAACGGCTTGAACTTCTGGTGCGTAAGCGACAACCTGCGAAAAGGCGCGGCGACCAACGCCGTGCAGATCGCAGAGCTGCTTTCCAAACAGCAGTCATAGTTGCCCGTCGAAAAAGCACTAGCATGAAAGGCTGCAGGTGTGCCACTGGCTCTGCCAGTGCTGATTGTCAGCTGACTCCTCATCTGTACTTGCACTGGCGAAGCCGGTGGCACACGTTGTTCAACGAACTGTCAGGTCCAGCAACAGTCCAGTGCTTCCTGCTTTTGAAAACCGAGGTTGCCATGTGGAACATCATCATCGGACTCGTGTTCGTCGTGGGCGGCCTTAGCGGGCAACTTGCTCTGCGAGGATTCGACAGCCCGGAAGGACTCGCGGCTTTCGGCGGAATTCTGATTGTCTGGGGAATCGTCCAGACAGTCCGAGCAAAGAACGCAGAATAAAATTACGTCGCAAACGATTCCACAAAGCACTTTCGACCAGAGATACGCCGAAGGCGTTGTACTCAAAAGCCTGGGGTCAGCCGCGCAGCGGCGCCACTCCAGGACCAGGAAAATTTAGGCATCTCCCCTGCAATGGTTCTACAAAAGCTGGAATCCAAAACTGATGTGCAACCCCTTCAGGGTTGATCTACTCGACTAACGCAACCAGGGGTGGCGCCGCTTCGTGGCTGACCCCTGGCTAATGGATAAAACGCCTTCGGCGTAAAAAGGTAAAACCATGAACGCATTTCAGTATCGCGACGGAGAACTCTTCTGCGAGGACGTCGCTGTCGCACCTCTGGCCGAAGAGTTTGGTACTCCGTTTTGGATTTACTCGAAGGCTCAGTTGCTGCATCAGCTCGGGCAGATTCAGGAAGCCTTCGCCGACGTTGACCCGGTGATCTGCTACTCGGTCAAAGCCAACTCGAACCTCACGCTTCTTCGCACGATGAACGAAGCCGGTGCGAGCTTCGACGTCGTCTCCGGCGGAGAGCTCTTCCGAGTCAAGCAGGCTGGTGCTGACACAACTCGTGTCGTCTTCGCGGGCGTCGGCAAGACTGACGAAGAAATTCGTTTCGCGCTCGAATGCGACATCCTGAAGTTCGACGTCGAAAGCGAAGCCGAACTCGACGCGATTTCAGCCGTCGCGTTATCAATGGGTAAGGTCGGTCGAGTCGCGCTTCGACTGAATCCGGACATTGACGCGAAGACTCACCAAAAGACGACGACCGGCAAGAAGGGCAACAAGTTCGGCATGGACATCGAGCGTGCCGGACAACTTGCTGACAAAGTTCTGGCAGATCCAAATCTGCAACTCAGCGGAATTCACATGCACCTCGGCTCGCCGATTCACTCGACCGAGCCGTACGAACGTGCCGCTCAGAAAGCGATTGAAATCGTTCGCCAGTACCGCTCCAAGGGCCACGACATTAGCTGGATCAATCTCGGCGGCGGCTTTGCAATCAGCTACCGCCACGAAGAAGGTCTGACCGCCGCCGAATACGCGAAAGTCATCGTGCCCGCCGTCAAAGAAGCCGAATGCCGACTCGCACTTGAACCTGGCCGATTCATTGCCGGTAACTCGGGCGTGCTGATCAGCAAAGTTATCTTCACGAAACGCGAAGGCGGCAAGCTGTTCTACATTCAGGATGGCGGCATGAACGACCTTGTCCGACCAGCAATGTACGACGGCTTTCACCGAGTCTGGCCGGTCAAGCCGGCCGTTGAAATGCCCGCCGACGCCGAGTCTCAACCTGAAGGCACCGAGGCCGCCGACGTCGTCGGTCCAATCTGCGAATCGTGCGACTACCTGGCGAAAGATCGCTTCCTCCCACCGATGGAACGCGGCGACCTGCTTTGCACCTACAGCGCCGGAGCGTACGGCACGGTCATGAGCAGCAACTATAACTCGCGCCCGCGCGGCACCGAGATCATGGTTGACGGAGACTCGTACAAAATCGTTCGCCGCAAGGAAAACTACGAGGATCTGGTCAGGCACGAACTGGTCGACTAAAGTCGCCCCGCTCTGTTGATCTTTCAATGCAGAGTTCGTTGAAACTTTCTGCGGCTTCCCGCCGGATGCTGCAAGTTTCCATGCACTCTGCTTTTTTATTTCGTATCGCACTGCGGAAATTGATCATGTCGACGACTGAGACTTTGACCTTCGAAGCACGAACTCCGATCGCTCGCGAAGACTTGAAAGACGGCGAGAATCTCTGCGAATACTGCACGGCCAAATGTTGCCGCTACTACGCCTTTCCGATCGACACTCCGAAGAAGTGGAAAGACTTCGATTACATGCGGTGGTACCTGCTGCACGGCAAAGCGTCGTTCTTCGTCGATGAAGGCACGTGGTTCATCATGGTTCTCGCAGACTGCAAACATCTGCAAGCGGACAACGGATGCGGCACCTACGAAACTCGACCACAAATCTGCCGCGAATACACCACCAAAGACTGCGAATACGACAACGATTCCGGCTACGAGCAGCTTTTTGAATCTCCTGAGCAAATCGAAGAATACGCCGAAGCGATTCTGCCACCGAAGAAACGATCACCGTGGGTGCGCGAACGTGCCGCGGGGCTAAGCCTTCCCGTAGTCAGCGGGTAAATCGAATGTGGTTCACCGAAGATGCATGGTCGCCGATCATTCTCTGCACCGTCATCGCGGCGATTTTCTTCATCGCATTCGCGACGACTCAGCGAGCAAGGTTCCTCATCGCGTTGCCGTTGTTGCTACTTGCGGCGATCACGATCTACTTCGCTGAGATCGCCATCGTCACCGACAGTGAGCAGGTTGAAAAGAATCTGCAGGACTTCGTCGACACGTTCGTCGAAGAGTCCCACCTGTTAGGTGCCGGTTCAAATGCAAAGCCCGAGCAGGTTCGGTGTCAGTCTTTCTTCGCGGTAAACAATACGGTCGACCGAACACGTGTTGTCGCCGCGCTGATGTTTGTCCATGTCGAAGGCGACATTCGAGTCACGGATGTCAAGATTCAGTTGACCAATCAGGAGACAATGGCGGTCACGCATTTCCGAGCCAACGCGACGTTCTCGGCCGGTTCCAACACGGGGCATCACCCGTCTCGTTGGGAGATGACCTGGCAAAAGCAGGCGGGCGAGTGGAAGATCACTCAAACGAAAATGCTGAACGCCGTCAATGGACAGGAAATGTCAGTGCCCGGAGTTGATGGCCGCTGAACTCGTACAGGATGTGTCATGACGATCGATTTTCACTCTGTGAGCCTTCCTGCGGAATTCGCCGCCGGCGAAGTAGCCCCCGCGACGGCCATTGCCTTTACCGAAGGGCCAGCCGCAACTGCCGACGGAACCGTCTACTTCAGCGACATCGCAAACAACCGGATCATGAAGTTTGATTCGGTGGCCGGAACGACCAGCGTCTTTCGAGAACCCAGCGGTCGAGCCAACGGCCTCCTGTTCGATCCTCAGGGACGACTGCTTGCCTGCGAGGGCAACGAGTTCGGTGACAACGACGGCAATCGTCGGATCACTCGGACAGACCTTGCGACTGACGAAGTCGAAGTTCTGACCGACAGCTTCGAAGGAAAGAAATACAACGCCCCCAACGACATCGCCGCCTGCAGCAACGGACAGATATTCTTTACCGACCCGTGCTACGGCGACCGTGCGACGATGGAACTGGATCATGACTCGGTTTTCCGAATCGACGTCGACGGTTCGGTTTCGCGAGTCATCACTCAACCCGAAATTCAACGTCCCAACGGCATCGCACTCAGCCCTGACGAGCAGACACTCTACCTGGTCGACAGTTGCCCGATCGTGGGCGGCAATCGCAAGATCTGGAAGTTCGATCTCTCGCCCGAAGGCGAGGTCAGCAATCAGCAGGTAGTCATCGACTTTGCTCCGGGGCGAGGCGGCGACGGAATGGCCGTTGCTCAGAATGGCGACCTCTACATCGCCGCCGGCATCTCGCGACCTCGAGGCCCGCACGAAGCGACCACCGTTCCGCCGGGCATCTGGATTGTCACGCCGGACGGAGAAGTCAAAGGCCGCATTCCGATCCCGGAAGACGTCCTCACGAATGTGACGTTCGGCGGCGACGACCTGCAGACTCTATTCATCGCGGCCGGCAAGACGCTGTTTTCAATTCGCGTCGAAACACCAGGCTTCGTCGTTCATCGCCGCAACTGACTCGAGGTCTGCCGTCTATCATGCCAGCGTCAAAGAAGACTGCTTCGAAAAAAGCACGGCCAAAGAAGTCCGCAACCGTCACGCCTGAAGAATCAGCGGCTGAATCGTTCGCTGAAGAATGCTCCGGATTGAACTGCGGGACGATCCTCGCCGATCCTCCCTGGCGGTTCACGAACCGCACCGGCAAGGTCGCGCCCGAGCATGGCCGACTGACCAGATACCCGACGCTGAAGCTCGACGACGTCAAAGCAATCCCGGTCCACGTCGCGGCCGCCGAGAAGAGCCATCTTTACTTATGGGTACCCAACGCGCTGCTCGCTGAGGGCCTGGCCGTCATGGAGGCCTGGG
>JBLFXD010000058.1:0-15200 GCA_047611045.1 Planctomycetaceae bacterium
GCAAGCATCCTGCAAAATCCGGCCGCCAGAAACGAAAAATACCCCCGAAGCGTCGGGGGCAAACAGCTGATGCTACAGCCTGGCGATTCAAATTCAATCGAGGATGGGTTGCTGACCAGACCGGTTCGGAATGACAGGATTCTGTCCGCCGAACAAGGGCATTCTGCGGGTTCACGATTGCCGGATCGGTTCAAGATTCGAAAGCGTGCGCACGGCGCGCATGTTTGACGACGTATGAATCTAAGCGGCGCGGCGGATGTCCGTGTCTTCGTCGGACGGTTTGTCGACCGAATCGTCTGCGGAATCAGCCTGAGCGGACGAGATGGGAATCAGCACTGGTTCTTCGTCGTCAGCGTTCGGCTCGGACTGGTTGGCGACTGAGGCTTTCGATGTTCGAACCAGTAGCGACAACGAGCCTGTCGGATCGAGCCTGGCGATGCTCGACGTGAGTCGTTCTGCCAGAAAGGCGACTTCCTTGTGCCCGAACGTTCGCGTGCCGACGCAGGTAACTAACACAAACCCGCACGCCAGCGATGCAATCAGGCCGCTGCTGATCCAGACTCCGACGACAGCTGCGGCAGCACACAGTCCGTACATCAGCGTGAAGACGCCCAGAACTTTCCAGACCGAGCGACCGGCATCGAACAGGCAATGGTGAAAGTGCTCGCGGTCGGGAGCCATGATGCCCTTGCCGGTTTGGGCTCGGCGGATGATGGCCATCGTCGTGTCAAACGCCGGAATGATCATGATGGCCAGCGGGATCGCGAGTCCGTATCGACCATCAGCCATTCGGCAGGCACTGAGCGTGAGGGCTCCGAGCAGGTAACCGATTGTCATGCTGCCGGCATCGCCGAGGAAGATCGACGCGGGTGGAGCGTTGAAGATGGCAAATCCGAGAATACTCGCGACCAGCAACTGACACACCGTGGCCGTCGCCGCGTCTCCGTGCAGAGTGGCGATCGCGGCTAACGTTGCGAAGCCGAGGATGCCCTGCAACGAGGCCATGCCGTCCATTCCGTCCAGCAAGTTGACGGCGTTGCAACAGGCGACCAGCCAGAACACGCAGAAGACTCCGACCATGATGTTAGATGAAATCTCGAAACCATCGGCAATGTGCAGGACATCGATCGGCTGGACGGTGACGACATAAGCGACCGCAGCGATAATCTGCACCACCAGCTTGATTTTGGCGCGGACCGGCCAGATGTCATCGATGATTCCCAGGACCCACACGCCGGCAGCTGTTGCAAGCAGCGCGGTTGTGGAGTCGGAAAGCGAATTCGCGAATTCAGTGTTGAAGGCGTATCTGAATGCGAACACGATCGCAAACGCTGCAAAGACGGCGATCCCGCCCAGCGCGGGCACAGGAATCGCGTGTTGCTTCCGTCCGTCGTCCGGGACGTCAAGCAACCCTGCACGATTGCCGGCGAGGCGCGCAGCAACAGTTAGAACGGCGCTCAGGCCGGTCGTGGTGAGGAACAGTCCGATCATTCCGTTGATCGACTTCCGATATGTAGGAGAGGGGAATCAGTATGGAGTCGAGGAAATGACTCGCGGAGTACGCAGGACGCGCTGTGTGAAAGGAACATTGGTCGAGGCTGAAACCGGCCCGGTTTCCAGCATGAACCCTGCTGACAGCTTGGGATTTGAAGCTATTGGGGCTTCGCGAGTTACCCAGTTGTCAGCACGCAATCGGTCGAACATTCATGATCGACGCGAAATGCGGGCGAACCATCGCCGATACGGAAAACCAGTGCAAGATGGATTCTGGCACATCCTTCACGCTCTGAAACACAATCGGTCCACTCGACGCCGCGAAGTCCGGGCAGTACTGTCCAGCGGGTTGAATTTATGGTTGGGCATCAATCTGCTACACCATTCGCGAAAGATAATTGCTGACGATTTTCAAATCACACCGAGAGGAATCCACAATGAAACGACTTACTTTTCTGGTCGCACTGGCGATCTCCGCAACGACACTTACCGCAGGTTCGGCATCCGCAGGCGACGGCTGGAAGTCGCTCTTCGATGGCAAGACGTTGAAGGGCTGGACTCAGAAGAATGGCACGGCGAAATACGAAGTCGTCGACGGCACCATTCACGGAACGACGAAGGAAGGCAGCCCGAATTCGTTTCTGTGTTCGAACAAAGATTACGGCGACTTCGAGCTGGAATTCGAAGTCAAGGTTCACGACAGCTTGAACTCGGGATGCCAGATTCGCTCGAAGACCAAAGAGACCGACGGCAAGAAGAACGAAAAGTTCGGCCGCGTTTATGGTCCGCAGTGCGAGATAGAAGCCAGCGGTGCCAACGGGGCTGAAGCTGGCTATATCTATGGCGAAGCGACTGGCCGCGGCTGGTTGACAAGCAAAGAAGACCTGAAGCCTCACAAAGCGATGAAAGACGGCGAGTGGAACAAATTCCGCATCGTCGCCAAAGGGCCTCACTTCCAGACATGGATCAACGGCAAAGCAATCGCAGACTTGACCGACGAAGAGATCTTCAAGACTCACCCGAAAGGTTTCATCGGCCTTCAGGTTCACGGCATCAAAGCGGGAACGGGTCCGTACGATGTTGCCTGGAAGAACATCCGGATCAAAGAGCTGAAGTAACGATGCAGGTTCGCCCGGCGTCGGAGAATACTTCACTCGACCGGGTGCAAACGTTTCATCGAGGACGCGGAGTGACGACAGTCATCTTCGCGTCCTTTTTCGTTTGATGCCCGAGCCGAGCAGGAGCAGGAGCAAGTAGGGTGGGCACCGCCCACCACACAATGTCGGACCACGACTTGCTCTCACTCTGCGTTACCTTGGTGGGTAGTGCCCACCCTACTCAACTACTCAACGACTGGAGAAATCCATCCGTCGTGAGTCCAGCCTCGTGCACAGTTGTAGGCGACGATCAAGGCTGCGAGTTTCGAGCGACTCAGCACGGATGGCCCGGTCGCTTCGTTCGGAAGCGAATCGCTCATGAACCTTTCCGGGAGGCAATCCTCTTCCGGCGTCCAGCCTTGGCGGATGTTGAAGAGTTTCTTCGCGGTCACGATTCGGCTCGCTGTCTCGCGAAGATCGTCGACCGAGTGCTCAACGCCGGTGACCAGCCGCAGCATTTCGCCCATTGCGGAGAACCGGTCTTCGAAAACGCCTCGCAGAAACTTGCACAGAATCAGCGAGTCCATCAGCGCGGCTTCGTCTTCCGTTTCGATGGCGAGGGGGACGGCGGACTCGTCGATGTTTAATCGGTCGACCTGGTCAGAGAAATCGACCTGGTAGGCGCCCGAGCGGTTGTGGTCGGCACCGCGTGAACCGACGGCGAAGCCGAGCGCCATCGTCTGCAGGACTCGCGGTTCGTATCCGGGAAGTTCCAGGCCTTTGACATGTGCCGCGTAGGCTTCGGAACCCTGACCAATTCGCTGAGAGGCGATGCGAGTTCCTTCGGCAAGGAGATCACCGACGCCTTCACGCATTCCAATTTTCCGCAACGTTGCGAGCAGGGCGTCTCCATTTCCAAACTGCAACTCGGGCTCGTCGAGCAAACCGTGCTCGACACATTCCATCGCGAAGGCGATTGAGCCTCCGGCACTGATCGTGTCCAGGCCAAGTTCGTCGCAGAGTTGCGATGCTTCGAGCACGACGTTTGATTCAGAAACTCCACACAAAGGGCCGAGCGCGAAGAGGTTTTCATATTCCATCCTCACGCCGGCAGACTCGCTGGAGTCATCCGAACTGGTCAGCTGAAAAATGTGTTCGCAGCCGATCGTGCATGCGGCGCAGGATTCGCGAGTTCGTTCGTGAGTCTGGCTCATGACTTCCGGCGAAAGCTGCTCGGCATGTTCGAACGTGCCGGATTGAAAATTCCGAGTCGGCAGCGTTCCCAGTCGATTGAAAGTCAGCAGATTGCTGACGGTACCCAGCTCGCGATACTTCTCGGTCGCCGGACCGAATGATTTTTTCGAAAGCTCACGGCTGTAAGCAACGAGCTCATCCTGATGCGCAAACGGCGTCTGCTGAGTTCCTCGCACGGCGAGTGCTTTCAGAAGTTTTGAACCCATGACGGCTCCGAGTCCGCCTCGGCCAGCGTGTCGACCATCATGCGAAACCGTAGCGTAACGAACGAGGTTCTCACCCGCAGGACCGATGGCCGCGATGCGGAATCCCTTTCCGAGTCGCTGCCCGAGAACCTGTTCCGCATGCCGACTCGACGTTCCCCAGACATCCTCGGCGGCTTCGAAGCGAACGACCGAATCTTCAATCACGATGCAGGTTGGGGATTCGGCTGCGCCGACAATCATGATCGCATCGTAGCCGCATTTCTTACCCGCAATGGCGAAGCCTGACGACGAGAGCGAATCGTTGATCCGCTGCGTGAGCGGAGACTTTGACAGGACCGCAAACTTTGCCGACGTCGTCAACGGGCTGCCAACGAGCGGGCTGAATGAAAAGATCAGCGGCGACTCGGGAGCGAGCGGGTCGACTCCGTCCGGACAATGCTCAAGCAGCAGCCATGTCCCCAATCCGGAGCCGCCGACAAAGTCTTTCAGGACGCTGTTGGGGATTTCGATGATGTCGCTTGACCGGCTGGACAGGTCGACCTTTAAGTAGCGACCGTGGTAACCAAGCAGTGAGGACATGGTTTGCAGGCAGTTCGATTGTGGACGCGACATGAAAGTTTAGAGTCAGTCTAGCAGGCGATGCTCAGTCGCGGAGCTTAACGAGCGGGTGATTCTGCCGAATCAACCTTTAGCCGCGACCCAATCGGCGACAGTTTCCAGGGACCACCGGCGTCGAACTGAGGAGCTGGCGGAGGGAGGACTTCGCCGGTCAATCGCTGGACGGCCCACGCTCCGGCCAGACTTGCTTCGTCGCCTCGATGAACTGCAAACAGTTTCACATCCTGAGCTACTTCGACAGCGCCGATCCTGCCGATGGAAATTCCGGCAGCGTACCGCACGATCATGGGTTCTGGCTCTAATGAGACCTCGTCGAGATACCGAGCCTTCAGTTGCTCGGCCAACGCGACGTCTTTGCTGTCCTCGTAAAGCAAACCTATCGCCCAGAATGCTGAGCTGCGTGGTTCTCGGAAAGCAACTCGCACGGTTGTCTTGGGCAACCACCGTTTTAACAGCGGGACAGCCGGCTGGTGCTTCGCTCGGCCCAACGCTTCAAACAGTTGAGCGAGAACTGTTGGCTGGTGTGGCTGAAGTGTCTGGCCATCGTCGATCTGCTTATCCATGGTCTCGGCGATTTTCAGCAGAGTGGCAAGCGTTTCGACGACGTTCAGTTTGCGCAGGCCCCAGGCAGCAGCAATGGCAACTTCAGCTCGCGGCGAATTAATCAATTGAATCATGCGGTTGGCAGCGTTCGACTGGTTGAGTAATGCGAGCAGAACGACGGCCTGTTCCTGCTCTCTCCACGAAGCTCGTGCGATCGCGGCCAGCCCAGCCAGCCTTACGGAATCGTTCAGCGAGTCGTCGCTGCTAAGTATCAGCAACGCCTGTCGAGCGGCGCGGCGAATATCTGGATGTCGATCGTCCAACGCGACACCAAGCAGGCGGACGCCATCTTCTGACGGAAATCGAACCAGCGTGTTGATAGCGTTCCGCCGAACTTCTGGATCAACGTGAGTGATTGCCTCGGGAGCCAGCGTCGATAGTTTCGACACATTTCTTTGTAGAAGTCTTGTCCAGGCGGCACGAATCATCGGAGCATGGCGTGGTTCAGAGAGACTTTCGGTTACGGACTGCAGCAGCAGGGTTTGGCTCGACGCGCTTTCGTGGTGAAGCAAGAGATAAACGCCGGTGAGACGTTCCAGCTGACTGCCGTCAGTGGACGAAGTCAGAAGTGGCTGAGCAACAGATTCCAGGTCAGCACGTTTGATCTGCCCCAGCGTCCGGGCTGCTTCCAGCACGATCATCACGCTGGCGCGACGATCTGCAATGAGCTTTTCAAGGTCTGCGTGAAGCGTCTCGTCGGCTGTCATCGATTCTGGTAAGGCGGCGAAGGCTTGAACTGCCAACATCAAACGATTCCGAGTGACATCGGCAGCCGTCAATCGTTGCTGCCAGATCTGTCGCATGTCAGCGTCGCCCCAGAGAGCCAGTGCCGGCTCAACAACCGATTCGAATTGAATTCCCGGTCCCTTTTTTAGAAGTTCTTTGAAGTTTGGGCAGCTGGCCTTCGCGTCGAGCTTGATCAAGGCCCGGGCAACTTCAACCAGCACAGATCGCGGTGTCGAGGTATCGTCAAGTATCATTGTCAGCGCGTCGCGAGCGGTCGAACAATCGAGATAACCATCGCGGTGCGCTCGAGCAATGCTCATCGCAACGTCTCGCTTCAGCCCGTATTCGGGACCGGCCAGAGCTTCGATCCACAGCGGCAGGTAAGACGTCGGCATTCGGCGAATCCGAGGCGCCATGAGGAATTCTGGATCGCGGAGCCTGAGGAGTTGAGGTTCAACAATGGTCTCGGCATCGTTGGCCGCAACGGCGGACTGTGCGGCGCATCGCCGAGTAGCACACGCAGCTACCAGTGTGGACATGGCGACCGCAAGCATGATCGTTCTGCCGGAATAGGCTGCTCTCATAATGTCAGGATGTCTCTGGCTAAGCGGTTGCGTTTTCATTCCGGTCTCGACAGTCGCCTGGTTTGAATGCTCAAAAAAACGAAACACAGCATTGAGCCGCCGCCCATGATCCACCAGTTAACTGGTACCAGGTTGTAGGCGGAAAAACCGGGCGACCGGTTGATACTCAAAGCGGCGGCCAGGGGATTCACGGCAAGTACAGACTGAACGAATTCGAATCCAAAAATACTGTCGCGGCCCAGCCAAACCATCAGGGAGCCTCCCCAGATCGCCAACAGCAACAGGTAGGAAGTCACTGTCGCCGCAGAGGTTCGACGGAAACAGCTGCTGACGGCAGCGCTGAGTATTGCCGCAAAACACATAGCCAGCACCAGACTGATCATGATCTGCAGAATCTGCTCGCGAAGTACTGGTTTGATCCAGATCATGACTCCGTAGCCGGGCAAGGTTGCCATCAGCAGCAGAAGTAATGTCCAGGCAACGCTGATCAGCTTGCCGCGAACGATCGTGCCGGCTGACAAAGGCGTTGCTCGAAGCTGATCCCAGCCGCCGCTTTCACGCTCGCTACTGATCAGACCGGCTGAAATGCCCGGCGCGAAGACGGCAATCAACCCGACCTGCATCGTGACGATGATCGCTCCGATTTTCTCAACACCCCATTCAGTCGAGCCGAGCGTTGTTGCGTAAGCAAGCGTCAAAGAAATCAGGCCGCAGCCAGCGATCAGTCTGAGCAACCAGTGCGAGCGGCCAAACTGCCGACACTTGAACTCTTTGACGAGAACGGGATTAACGAAGGAGGGGATGCCCGACGATCGCCGTTGCGGATCGACGAGGTAGAACAGCCGACGCAGAATCCTGATCCGGGTTGGCTGGTCATTGGTCATCGTGCCCGCCGCGCGCGAACGGTCCAGCAGCGGCGATGCCAGTTGTCGGATCGTCAATAACGAACACAGGCCAAAGGTCACTGACGATGAGATCATGAAATTGATGACGTGGTCGACCTGAGTCAGCAATCCAATGGAACCGGGGTCTGACTGGCCGGCAATCTGCAGAATCGATGGTATCGGAGAAAGGGTTCGAAAGAGTGTCGCGAGATTCGCCAATGTGCCTTCGGAGCCTTCCAGAAAATAGTGCGGGATCAGCGACAGAATTGTCAGGAGCAGGACTCCGCCGAAAGTTGCCCGCATGGCGCCGTCCGTGGTCGTGGCCAGAGAACTCACCAGCAAAGCCCACGCGGCAAATTCCAGACTGGCCATCACAAGAACGACGTACAACCAGACGATGTTGTCGTTAAACGACAGCCCACCGAGTGCGTGACAGGCGGAAACGGCCGGCAACGTGACCAGCAGCAGCAACGTTACGAAGCCCAGCGTCGCGACAAGTTTCCCCAGGAAAATGTCAGTCGGGCTCAACGGTGAATTGAGCAGCAGAGCCAGTGTGTTTCGACGTTTTTCGTGGACGATCGAAGTCGCGGGAAACACCGGCACCAGCAGGGCCACCGCAGCGACCATCCCGAACGAGATGACTCGAAATGTCTGCAACGACTGCCGGCCGGACAGGTCGACAAAGCCATCGGATGGCCACCGAGCGACCACCAGAGCCGACATCGCAACGGCAAGGCCGATCAGTACGAAATAAGATCGACGCGTTCGAAGCAGTCCGACGAATTCCCGTTGTATGACAGGGCGACCGATCACTGCGCATCCCCCACGGCCGCTGCCGACGTTTGGGTGTCCGCTTCCTGGTTTCCTTCGCGAGTAACCGACAGGAATGCTTCTTCAAGATTTCCAGCGACTTCGCGGAACTGAATCACCTGGACGTTGGCATCGATCAACCGCTTCAATGTTGCGCCAAGTTCCGAATCGACCTGAGCCGACCGAAATCGCAGCATGGACTCAGCAGGCGAAGCAGCGACGTCGGACACATCCTCGATTGATTCTTTCAACACGGATTCGGCCAGCGTCAAGTGCTCCTGTCCGGCAACCTGAATTTCGATCATTCGTGTTTGCTGAACCTGGCGAGTGACTTCGTCCAAAGTGCCAAAGGCTTTGAGCTGCCCTCGATGCAGGATGGCGACGCGGTCACAAATATGAGCCAGCTCTGGCAGAATATGGCTGGTCACGATGAGCGTTTTGCCGAGTCCGGCCAGTCTGAGCAGCAGCGCACGCATTTCGATCCGAGCTTCCGGGTCAAGACCGTTGGCTGGCTCGTCAAGGATCAGTACATCGGGATCATGGAGCAGCGTTCGTGCGATGCCGATGCGCTGCTGCATCCCATGGCTGAGCGCTTCGACATAGCGATCCTGCATGTAGCGTGAACCGGTTATGTCGAGCACTTCGTTGATTCGCTTCGTGCGATCTTTTCGCCGAATGCTGAATGCCGCTCCGAAGAAGTCGAGGTACTCTCGAACTCGCATGTTGTCGTACGAGCCGAACTTGTCGGGCATGTAGCCGACGAGTTGTTTGACCTTTCGAGCATCTCGCACGCAGTCCGCTCCGGCAATGGTTGCCGTTCCGGACGTTGGCCTGGCCTGGCCGACAAGAATTCGGATGGCTGTTGTCTTGCCGGCGCCATTGTGTCCGATGAATCCGAGAATCGAACCTCGATCGACAGTCAGAGACAGCGAGTCCAAAGCGGTAAAATCGCCGTACGACTTGGTGAGGTTTCTGATGTCGACGACCGGAGCATCGCCTGACGAAACGTTTTTATCAGTCACTGAATCAGACCTTGAATTTCGAGTTGAAGCCACTCGACCTGCCAGTTGCGGTCTTGAGTTCCCAGTTCCGTTTCGTCGAGTTGGTCCAATTGGACAGCTCCAACTTTCAATGCGACATGCAGGCCGCCGTTTTCGTCCAGCTGGCGGGAAGCTTCATGCGGAAGCGGAATTTCGAATGTGCCGACCGGGCTGTTCTTTGACCAGACGTTTGTCAGCGAATCGGTCATGCCCGATGAAATCTCGACATCTCGCAGCGGAGCAGTGATATTCAGCGTTAACTTTGCCCCATCAATGACAAGCGGCAGAAGTTCGACTGGAATCTCGAATCGAAGGAGCGATGTCGAAGCCGTCGAGTAAGTGTTGGTTGACCAGGTTCGGCGAGTGTTGCTGAATGTTGGCGCGAAGCCAATCTTCAGCTTTTTGTTCCTGACAGCTCTGAATGGCAGAAACGTCGACGGAATCAGCACGCGCGATCCCGAAGCGGGACGTTCGATAACAATCGGGAATGAAGCCAGCATCGCTCCGACTTGATTGCCTTCGTCAGCTCGCCCAGTCTGAAGCGTCAACCGGTCAGCCCATGCCAGTAACGTCGGAGCGGAAGGGTAAACCTGGCTGCGTCGCGACGCGTCAAAGACACTGCGGTAAACTGCCTGCCGCCGAGACTGTTCGGCATTCAAAATCGCGGCACTGAGGTGCTGTCCCGGAGGAAGTGGACTGCTGGTATGGGCGATCTCGCCCGCTGCATCGATTGAAACCGGGAGTGCGAATCCCGATTGATCAGCGATGATGGCGTCGCTCCAGTCGCCTGCGACGTTTCCTGTCAGCTGGCCACGAAATCCTGATTCGTCAAACGTACCTTTGGCGATGGCCGACTCCTGGATGGCGACCGTTTGCCGGAATGTGGCCAGACGGACTCCCGCAGCTAATTTTACGTTCTGAAAATTCCAGGCATTCTGATCAGACCACAACATTCGGACGGGAGAACTTGAATTGACAGGGCCGTCAAACGTTATCAGGCCACCGGCCGTTGACCCGATCGTCGGTTGACTGCTTCTATGAGCCTGATAGGCCGTCATGCCGGTCACGTGAAGACGATCCAGCGTGCCATTGGCTTCGACCATTTGGATCGTGGCCGAAGAGTCGGTCGACGAGTGTGCTGAATCTGCCATCTGTAGAAAGGCGACGATCGCCAGCACTGAAAGAATTCCGATGCCAGGTAGCAGCAGGACGGGCTTCTGCCAACGGTGAACGACGCCACACACAACGATCAATGCCACACAGAAAACCATCAGCACCGTCGCTCCGGCTGAGCGGTTCGGCAACTGATATCCGATTCTCGAATTGACGTATGCGGTCATTGTGTCAGTGTCGAGCGGCGTCTCGGATCCGGAGCCGCCAAGATCTGACACCAGGTCTTGTCCTGCAGTCGTCGTCCAAAGCTGCCTTCCGCGATTTTCCGCCTGTTCCGGCAACAGACTACCGGGCGGAATGAAAAAGCCGTCGAGGCTTAACATCGAACCGAAAATTCGCCCCATTCCGAAATCAGTCTTAAACGCGGCGGGCCACCCATCCACCGTTGAAAGAACACCGTTCAGTTGAGGATCAACTCGCACCAGTTGAACCGGTCGTTCCAGGTCAACGTTTTCCGCGGCCTGTTCCATCGTGTTTGTGTCGGAGAACAGCGAATAAGATGTCAGCGTAACTCGATCGATCTCTTCTACGAGAAGTTCCCCGCTGCAGACAACCTGTGCGGACTCGTGAGACATCGTGTCGAGCATCAGCCACAGCGTGCCTCCCTGATGCACCCAATCCTGCACGGTTTCAGTGGCGGCAGCATTTCGGGAAAGAGTGTCGCCAATCACGACAACTATGTTGACGGCGTCCAATGCTTCGGGGATAGCCGGCAATTGTGTGTCTGGAATCGAGAGTACGGCCGCGTCCGGCTGGACCTTCTCCATTGAGTACTTCAGCAATGCCGCCTTCGCCAGATGACGCTCGTCGGTGCCAGTGATCACTGCGAAGACGACGCTTCCTCTCGGCTCGATAAGTTGGCGAGTTTCGATCCGGTCCTGATCTCGAGACTGGGACAATACTTCACCGGCAGCCGATTTCCGGACGGCCATCCAGTGCAACATGGGCTTACCGGTTCCATGATGTTGAGGTGGAATAAAAATTGGCGTCCATGCACTGCGGTGGGCCTCGGCCGGTACCCAGACGGAACGGCCGAACTGGTCGCTTTCCCGACCACCGATCCAGGCAGCCGCTTCAATCGACGTTGATTCGGCTCCTCGGTTGGTGGCCTCGACCGAAATGGTCCCCCACCGCCCCGGCCGATATCGACTAAGTCCGTGCGTCGTGACCGAGGCAGCCTGCGGCTGACGTTTGGATTCAGTCGCTGGCCCCACCTCTTCAACCTGAGCGAGCAGCGGAGAATCGGTTCCAATGTTCAGAGCGATGACGCCTAGCATCACGACGACCGAGGCGACCCGACTTGAAAATTTCACGCTCGCCAGGAACTGGCCGGCTCGTGATGCACATCCACTTGATGCGTCGATCATTGACTCACCGTCTTGCCGATCGCATCGAGTTTTTCGTCGCTGAGATAACCGTACCGATTGATCCACAGGCCGGACACGGCGTCACACTCAGCGACCAGTTGGAGCCGACGTGTGAAGTCGTCAAGCGGGCCGTAACCGTGAACGAGCGGGGTGACTGTGCAGGCACCGGCAACTTCCGCAGCAACGTCACGCAGCTTTCGAGATTGTGGACCGCTGGCGATGGGGTGCGGCTCGTTCGGAGCGGGATATCCGTAATCACTGACGCATCCGCCGCCGGTTTCGTCGTCATCAATTTCCATGATTCGAACGAGTGCCCGAACGACCGACTCCTCACTCAATTGAGGATTCGCCGCAAGAATTGGCTCCGCCCAGAACTTCACCATCAGGGACCAGTGCATCGTGTACAGCTTGGGCGAAACGGCATCGCAGATTTTCGCGGCGCCGGGAAAGTCGAATCCTGTGACCGTCGAGTAAGTCGGCATGAACGCGTTGGCGGAAAGCTCTTTGTCCTTGCCGCCAGCTTCGTTGATCGCGTCTCGCCAGTGCTGCAGACAGTCGACCGAAAGCGCCGCCTTGAGCCGACGCCATTCGCTGACCCATTCGGGAAGTTTGCCGGAAACGGTCCATTTGTGATCGAAGTCAGAACTGCTCAGACATCGCCAGCTCGACTGACCGTGCAACAGGTTCCAGAACTTCTCTGCCTCCGACCGGATCGATTCGAATTTGAAATCGCGACTCGTTGCCCACTTCGCAACGTGCTCGCCGAAATCAGCGAACACTTCGCCCAGTGTGTAACAGGGATATTCCGGCCAGTCCGGACGAAAGCCGGTCACGCTGGGATACTCTTCGAGCAGATCGCGGATGTAGGCTCGGTTGTACGATCGCACGGCTTCGCTGGCGAGACTCGCGGTGTCAGCCATCCGGTTTGGCGAGATCGTTCCGTCCGGCAAACGCGGCCGGTCTTCGTCACGAAGCCCCGACGGCTGAACGGCTCCGATCTGGAAGTAAACTTTCAGGCCGGACTCGACAGCGCGATCGATAAACTCTCCGATGAGTGTGCCGTACTGCTCGGTCAGGTCGTTTGTTTTTCGAGGCGTGTAAGCAGAGTCCTTGTAAAACTCATCGCGAGGCCGGTAACTGACACCGCCCCGCACCCACAGCGAATGCTTGCCCCACAGCGGCCGATCGAAAACTCGCGGGCTGCTGCCGGCGTCGATCGGTGGTTGAAAGCTGCCGGTATTTTCATCGGCCGGTGCGGTGACCGTTGGGTTAACGGCGACAGCCGTCGTGCCGACACGCAACAGGTTTTCAATGATCGGTTCAACACCTTCACTGAGAATGAAGTCGCCGAGAACCGTGATTCCAAGAGTGTCGAGCTTTGCCATCGTCGTTCCCGTCGGAGTTGTGAATTCGTCGGGAAAGAGAATAGCAGGATCGCTCGCGGAAAGACGAGCGACAGGCTGGCTTCAAAAGTGCGGACTGCACTCGGCGGACCAGCCGGATTCGATGCGGGCGAGCGCGTTGACGACTCGGCGGTATACTCGGAGCGATCGTCGATGAGACGTCGCCAACGATCAATCCAGCAGGGCCGGTGCAATCCGGAACTTCGGAGCGAGCATTGCGGCGGATTGCGAACTACATTCAAGTGGTAGGCGACTTTGCCTGCCGGCAGCTTCCGTATTCAGAGAGCGAATCAGTATGTCCAGCGAAAAACCAGTCCGACTCATGTCGCTCGATGCGTACCGTGGATTCGTCATGTTGCTGATGGCGTCCAGCGGGCTGGCGTTAACGAGAATCTCTGGCGACGACCGAGTCCTGACTCAGTTTGACGGAACGGAATGGGCTAGTGCCTGGAGAACTCTTTGGGAGACGCTCGACTACCAGCTTTCGCATGTCGCGTGGACGGGGTGTTCGGCCTGGGATCTGATCCAGCCGAGTTTCATGTTCATGGTCGGTGTGTCGCTGCCATTTTCGATGGCTCGGCGGGACGCCGAAGGGCGAGCTGGCTGGAAGAGTTTTCTGCATACCCTCTGGCGATCGCTGGTGCTGGTCGGCCTGGGAGTGGCTCTGTCGTCGTCGCGAAGCGGGATCAACTTCACATTCGCAAACGTTCTTTGCCAGATTGGGCTCGGCTATACGTTCTTGTATTTGCTGCGCGGGCTCAGTCTGAAGTCACTTGCTGTCAGCGCGACGGTCGTGCTGGTTGGCTACGGAGCATGGTTCGCGCTGCAGCCGATTGATCAGGACGAGGTCGACCGGACTAAGCAATACCTGACGGAACGTGCTGCCGAGCCTGAGCTTGCGGAACTGGAGTGGTCTCAGTTTCAAGGCTGGGCCGCTCACTGGAACAAGCATACGAACGCCGCCGCGCAGGTGGATCGTGATCTACTGAATCGGCTTCCTCGGTTGGAAGAACCGTGGAACGGGAAAGGCTTCTGGGCAAATCGCGGCGGGTACCAGACGCTGAATTTCATCCCGTCGCTGGCGACGATGATCTTCGGGTTGATGGCCGGGCTGGTGCTGCGCAGCGATCGAAGTGACGGAGCACGACTGAAGTGGTTGTTCTGTGCGGGATTGGCCTGCTTCGGAATTGCCCTCGCTGCGGACACAACGCTGTGGCCGACACAATGGTTGCCGATCGGCCTGCAACAGCAGATGCACGAGTATTCGTGGTCTGTGTGTCCGGCTGTGAAGAAAATATGGAGTCCGACCTGGGCTGTCTTTGCCGCTGGCTGGACATTCTGGTTCCTCGGATTTTTCTACTGGCTCGTTGACGTCAAAGGCTGCCGGCGGATCGTGACGCCGTTTGCCATCGTCGGTCTGAACTCGATCGCGATGTACTGCATGGCTCAGCTGTTCAAAGGGTGGATCGGTGGAGCGATGAGCGTTGTCGCTCGAACGATCGACGAAATCGGTGGTTGGTCAGACGGGCTGAGCTGGTGGCTGAACGCTGACTCGTTTGCTTACGCGCCCGTGCTGGATTACTCGCTACGTCTGTTCGCGATGTGGTGCGTTTGCCTCTGGATGTATCGCCGCAGCTTGTACCTCCGCATCTGACGCTGATGCTGCGTCGTCGTGAAATGTGGTGGGCGGTGCCCAACGTTGTGCGGCACAAGTCATGGTTCCGCGAAGCGGAGCATGAAAGTCCCCTCTCCCCCGCTAAACATCTCTCTGTTTGAATTCGAATTGACGAGCGGGGGAGAGGGCCAGGGTGAGGGGGACCACAAAGGCCTTGATCAGCTATTGGCCCAGTGGCGAAGAAAAACATTGGCGCTGTTCAGTATGGAAACGAACATGGCTCGACTGCGTTTGGTGAGTTTTGAAGCAGAACCAAACACGAGGCC
>JBLFXD010000059.1:0-15076 GCA_047611045.1 Planctomycetaceae bacterium
GTCGGCGAGAAACCGGCGACGGTCAAGCAGGCCGCGCCCGGCGTTGGTCAGCAGTCTGGATTCCGGATGATTCTTCATTGAACACTCGTTCTGGAGTATGTCTCAGGCGCGTTCTGAAACTCAGGCCGGACTAAGGAACAAAAAGGAACTCGCTACTGTTAAACAGAACTCGACACAATGTTGCCAGTCCGTGCTTGTTGGAAACGCGAGTCGATTCTGACAGCTCGACGGCAGAAGGCGGCCGACCGAGCGTTAGCTCGAAAGCTCGTTCGGCCTGGTTCTGCGAGTCATCGGGCTGCTCGCGTTCGATTCTAGCGGCCAGCTTCCCGGCTCGATCCGCGACGAACGGGCTGTTGAACAGGTTCAATGCCTGAATCGCCGTCGTTGACTGAGTGCGTCGAGGGGTTGCCTGGCCGGCGTCGGGGCAGTCGAACGCTCCGAATACCGGAACGCGTTCCATGCGAATCTTGTGGGAATAGATCATCCGCCGCATTTCTTCAGTTCCGAAATCGTCAACTGCCGGAAAGCCGCTCAACCCACCGCGAGTCTTGAAGAAGTTGAAGCCGGGACCGCCAGTTTTGAGATTCAGTTCGCCGGTCACTGCCAGCATGCAGTCGCGAATGGCTTCCCCCTCCAACCGTCGTGAAGAGAAATGCCATAGCCACTTGTTGTCGCCGTCGATCGTCGCTGAATGTGGATCGACGAAGCTCGACTGCTGCCATGTCTGGGAAAGCAGAATCAGCCGATGGACGTGCTTAACGGACCAGCCGCTGGCGATGAACTCATGGGCGAGCCAGTCGAGCAGCTCGGAGTGAGACGGGCGAGTTCCGTTCAGACCGAAGTCGCTGGGCGTCTCGACAAGGCCTCGCCCAAAGTGGTACTGCCAAATTCGATTGACCATGACGCGCGCCGTGAGCGGGTTGTCCGGCGAAGCAATCCATTCGGCGAGTCGGACTCGCCGTTGCTGCTCCGGCGCCTTCTCAGAGATCGCTGCATAGTTGAAGAGTGCTGGCACCGCCGGAGAGATTTCGGACACGCGCTGCTCCGGATCGCCGCGGCGTAGTACGAATGTCGGATCGGGCGTTCCGAATTGTCCGCCGTAGACGGTCTGGACTGTTTCTAATTCTGTCTTCTGTTTTGTCAGCTTCTCCAGTTCCGCAATGAACGCAGACGGATCGCCACTGTTTTCGGACGCCCGGTTGTTCAACAAGGTTCTCTTCGAGTCATAGGGTGTGCCCATAGGGACTCGGTCGTCGTGTTGCGCAACTGTCGTCCACGCTTCGCCGTCCTGCGAGATCTCGATGCGGTACTTCGTCGGCAACCGATCCTTGAACTTGCTCGTTCGGTCGCGTCCCCAGACGACACGATTGATATCGGTTGCCAAAGGAAATTCGAGCTGGACCCATCCACCTTCGTGCTTGTTCGAGATCCAGCTTCGATCGTTGCTGTATTGCCCGTCGTTGACGTGCTTCAGTTGGTGCTTGCCGGTTTCGGAGTAGTTGCCCGACGATGTGGCGACCGTCCCCAACGAAGCGAGGGCGATATTTCGGGCCGATTTTGTCGACTCGTAAACCTCCAGCTCGTCGATGCACGGTTCGTGTTTGTTATTGTCGATTGTCTCGAACGTCGTGAACCGCAGAAACTTCGCCGCGACGGGTTGGAAGCGTTCCGTGTTTCGTTGAGCGTTCACAGGCGCTCGCAGTTGCGGGAGTGACGGGAGGGCGCGTTGAAGTTTTCCGTTTGACGACTGCGGAGGCTCGTCGGCGACCTCAGCGTCAACTTCCTGCAGTACTATCACGTCGGCGGTAATGCCGGTGCCTGATTCGCCGCCGCGCACAATCAGTTTCGAAGTCTCGTTCAGGTCGACAATGCCGGCACGCGAGAGTCCACTCCAGAGTGGTTTCTTTTCGGCGGTCCCCTCAGTTACTCCGGCCAGGTGATACTGGTCGATTTTCGCGATCTCGTGTTGATCGGCAGTCGTGCTCAGATCGCCATCGTCGTCGAGGACGTACCGTGCGTCGCGAGTGTGGACGCCGCTGCCGTGAGCCCCCCAGGAAAGCCAGAGACGAAACCGGCCGGCAACGCTCGAGTTGTAAGTGAGCACGTCCTGGCCGGGAACGTTGTTCCACCATGTGTAGCGTCCGCGACTCAGGTTTCCGACACGGTCTACCGATCCTGCATCGTCGCGGTAACCTCGAGTTGTCCCTGCTGGATTACTTCCAGGGCCGTTCGGTTTCTTCAGGAAGGAAATTCGCTCCGCGTCTTCTTCATCAATGATCACGGTTCGACCGTTGAAGGTGAGCGGTTCAAAATCCAGCAGCTTTGTTTCGAGATCGTTGATCCGCTCTGCAAGTTTGCTGGCCGAGGCAAGTCGTTCTTTCTGAGCGGCATTCTGAATCGGGCGATCGCCGTAACGGACTCCGGAAAAGAATGCCTGGAGAGCGTAATAGTCCCGCGCGGTGATCGGGTCGAATTTGTGATCGTGGCAGCGAGCACAGCCAATCGTCAGTCCGAGAAACGTCGCACTCGTGCCGACGATGATTTCGTCCAGCGAGTCCTGACGAGCCAGTCGCTTTGATTCCTCATCTTTACCGATCTGACCAGGCAGCAGGACGGCCGCCGCGACGAGAAATCCGGTGGCGGCGTCTTTGTTGAAAGCGTCTCCGGCGAGTTGTTCGCGGATGAACTGATCGTACGGCTTGTCCTCGTTGAACGCTCGAATCACGTAATCGCGATACGGCCAGGCATTCTCTCGCGGCGTGTTGACTTCGAATCCGTGCGTGTCGGCATAACGAACGACGTCTAACCAGTGCTGAGCCCAGCGTTCGCCGTAACGCGGACTGCCAATCAGGTTCTCGACAAGTCGCTCGAACACTGCCGGATCTTCGTCCGCAATGAACTCCGCAACTTCTTCCGGAGAAGGCGGCAGGCCGATCATGTCAAAATACAGTCGACGGATCAGTGTTCGGCGGTCGGCCTTCGGTGATGCCTTCAGCCCGTGTTCAGCGAGTTTCTCCGATACGAAACGGTCAATTACGGCGGCTTTGTCTTTGAGTTGCCGCGTTTCGCCGTTGATTTGCAACTCGCGAAACTTCTGCAACGGCTGGAACGCCCAGTGCTCGAGTCGACGGTCGCGGGCGGCTTCGCGGTCGTAGTCGGTCTCGGGCCATTTCGCCCCGGAGTCGATCCAGTGGCGCAGCAGTTCAATTTCGACCTTTGTGAGCGGTGCTCCTTCCGGAGGCATTCGCTCGTCAAGATCGGCGGTGGTAACGCGGCGTAAGAGTTCACTCTCGTCCGATTTGCCTGGAACAATGACGGGGCCGCCGTCGCCGCCCTTGAATGCAGCAAGCTTTGCATCGAGTCGGAGGCCGCTATTTTGCTCGCTCGCTCCGTGACAGCTTCCGCAGCGTTTGAGGAGTAAGGGGCGGATCTGTGCTTCGAAATCGAGCGACTCTGCGGCGAGCACGTCCCGTGGCGCAGGCCATAACGCGATGAAGGCTACCAGTTGAAGAATGAGAGATTTCAAAATTAATGTCACCGCATGGCCTCAGCTATTTGATCGACGACTGGACCGACTTCCAAGGAAAGTTCGGGGCAGTATTATGCTGGACCGTCTCTGTTTTCGCGAGACGGGCGGAGTTCACGAACCAACAGTTTCAATGATTTCATCGATAACCGCATGACTGAACTGCTCATACTCGTACCGACTCCGACCGAGCATCAGATTCTTGAACCGCTCCTGCAGCCGCACATTCGGCAGGTTGGCGGGACGCTGCATCTGTGTGGGTTTGGTCCGGTTTCGGCAGCAGCTCGAACAAGCCAACTCATTGCTCGACACGCACCGTCCAGGATCATCCTTGTGGGAATCGCCGGAAGGATCGGTCCATCGTTGTCGTTGGGCTCCGCGACGACTTTTGACGAAGTTGCCTGTTTCGGCGTCGGTGCGGGCAGCGGTGAAGAATTCCAAAGCGCCTCAGACCTTGGCTGGAACCATTGGGATTCAGGCGTTGCAGGCCCCGAACCGCGATCGGTCCTCGGCGACGTGCTGCCGCTGTTGCGTTCTTCAATTGAAGAAGTGGCTGGAGAATCTGGAACGCGGCGACAGCTTCTCACTAGTTGCTCGGCGTCCGGATGTCCCGAGGACGTTGCTCTAAAGACCCGGCATTTTCCGAAGGCGGTCGCCGAGGATATGGAAGCATTCGGGGTGGCGATGGCCGCTTCGCTGATGAACGTTCCCGTTCAGGTCGTGCGGGGAATCTCAAACGACGCAGGAGATCGACGGTTGTCACACTGGAAGATCAAAGAGTCGCTCGAGAATGCCGCCGAGCTTGCGCTCAGGCTGATTGCAGACAATGGTCCTGCAAGCTAAGAAGTGACTCGCAGCGACGAATTGTGAGTGTTCACCGCTCAGACCGAGATTCAACATTAATCCTGCATCAACGAGCGACTGTCTTGAGCCAGAAGATTCACCTGGGCATTTCAACGTGCCCCAATGACACGTTCACGTTTCACGGGCTGATGACGCAGAGCGTCGATTGGCGTGGACTCGACTTCGAGATTGAGCTGATCGATATTCAGCAGCTGAACGATCGGCTGTTTGACGGCGACTTCGATGCCGCGAAAACCAGTTTTCACGCGGCGCTGCTTCTGGCAAACGAAACCGTCGTCCTGCCAAGCGGATCGGCTCTGGGCTTTGGCGTGGGACCTCTGCTCCTGTCGGCAACTCCTGGCTCGACGCCCACAGACAATCAGCAGGTAACGCTCTGCCCAGGGCAGCACACGACAGCGTCTCTCTTGAATTCACTGTTTTACCCGCAGACGACTCGTGTTGAACACGTTGTGTTTTCCGAGATCATGCCGAAGCTTCAGCGAAAGGAAGCCGACTTCGGAGTCTGCATTCACGAGGGGCGTTTCACGTGGGAGCAGCAGGGCTTGGGACTTGTTGAAGATTTAGGCACGCGGTGGGAAACCGAGACGGGTTGCCCGTTGCCGCTCGGTGGAATCGTTGCTCGACGCAGCCTGACGAATGACGTCATCGCGAAAGTTCAAGCCGTGATCCGTGACTCACTGGAATTTGCGCTGGCCGACCGCGACGCTGCGTTGCCCACGATGAGGAAGTACGCTCAAGAGTTTGACGACGACGTCCTGATGAAACACGTCGACCTTTATGTGAACAAGTGGACGACCGACTTGGGCGACACTGGCGGAAACGCACTGCGGGAACTGTCGGAGAGGGCCCAGTCGATCGGCCTTGTTGCTCGGTCGGATTCGCCGATCGAGGTCTTTGCAGCGTGAGAAAATCTATTCGACGTAGGGCCGGTTTCCACCGGCCATTGTTCAGGATACGGCCGGTAGGAACCGGCCCTACGGCTGACAGCACTCCCAGACGCAACTCTTTAAGGATGACAGCAATGAGCCGACGCGATTGCACTTTGATCCTGCTGACGGTTCTGCTGTTCGGCATCCTCAGTATTGAAGCCGGCGCCGGGGAGAACTGGCCGCAGCTACAGGGAAACGCTCAGCGTTCCGGAAACGTGGCGGACGAGGTCTTGTCTGAGTCGCTCGGTCTGGCGGGGACGGTCGCGCTGACCGACGGGATTTATGCGTCACCGGTTGTTAGCGACGGAACGGTGTACGTCCTCGATGGCTCCGGCGTCGTCTTTGCAATTGACGCCGAGACGTTGAAAGTCCAATGGAAGTTTGCGACCGAGGGCGGGCCTGGAAACTGCAACAACGTCGCCGCTCCGGCGGTGGTCGGCGAGTATCTGCATGTCGGAACCGCAGCCGGCTATTACTACGTGCTTGATCGAAACAGCGGTAAGGTCGTCAAACGGCTCGACTTCGAGGAACCCGTCTTCTCAGCCCCGGCCGTTGGCAACGACCGAGTCTACGTTGCGACGCTCGGTGCTCAGGTGTTCGCACTTCAGCCAGACGGAACAGTTGTCTGGACATGGGACTTCGTCAAAGAAGTCGTCGACTTTCACGGCAATCGCTGGAGCGGTGCCGACTGGCTGGCTCATCGTAAGGACCGAGTCACCTGGCGCGACCATTTTGTCTGTTCGCGAGACATCTGTCTGGTCGAAAACGTCGTCGTGATGCCGGCAGGCGGGCGTACGGTCTTCATTGAAGATGCAGGTGACTCGCCAAAGGTCCGAAGTGTCGGCGAGATCCCTAAGTACGCAGGTTCCGAATTCCCGGCAACATTCGGGCAGAGTGCCGACGCAGACGGCAACGTTTACGTCCAGTGGCACCGTCGCGACAACGCTGGCCGTGTCGAGAAGCTCCGACTGGACGGCGACGAGCTACAAACCGATTTCGTCAAGGGAACGGAAACGTCGATTCGAATTCCGGGGCTGCTGAGTTTCTCGTCGGTCAGTATCCGAGGCGGTGACGTCTTCCGAGTCCGTCCAGAACAGGGCAAAGGACTGAGTCGACATTCTGCTGGAACGGACGAAGCTGAAGTCCTGTGCCCGGCCCCGGCGATCTGCCCGCCGGTCGTCACGAAGGATCACGTTGTCTACGGAGGACTCGATGGAAAGCTGTACGTCGTTCCGCTGGGCGAAGGCGAGACGCGAGCCTTGGAGACGGGCTTCGGAGCACCGATCAGCGCTCCCGTTGCGGTTGCCGGCGGCCGATTGTTCGTTGGTTCGGAAGACGGACACCTCTACGTGTTCAGCGAGGGTGGCAAGTCGAATCAGCCGTCGAAGGACCTTGAACTTTGGAAGATCCGAAGCCGACTGACCGGCCCGCTGGCCGACGGCAAGTATGACTGGTACACGAACTACGGCGACTTTGGCGGCACCAACGCCAATGATCAGGGACTGACCACTCCGTTAAGGATGCGGTGGGCCAGACGTCTTGAAGGAACGGTGAAACATTTGCCCGTTTGCGGCGGCGGTCGACTTTACACGCACACCGCCGAGGGGCAAATCATCGCCGTCGAGCAGGACACTGGCCGCATCCTCTGGCGCCGCTATTGGCCTGACGTTTACTTGTCGTTTACCTCGCCGCTTTATCTCAAGGAAAAATTGCTGGTTCCTCAGGCCGGAATTCGACGATCACGCATGCGATGTCTCGACGCTGCGACCGGCAAACTTGAATGGGAAGCACCGTTCACCGGCTCGCCCAGCTGGAGTCGTCAGTTTCCGCCGGTGGCCCATGGCAACATCGCGATCTACGCATCAGGAAGTGGCGAGTACGCCGCGCAGGGATCCGAAAAGCCGTTTACTTTCGGCGGGACTCCTGTCGACTTCGGCGGTCGCGAAGTCATGAGCTTTATTTACTCGAATGACAACCCGTACTACCCGAAAGATCACCGACCGCGTTTGTGGGCGTGGGATCTCGACACAGGCAAGGTTGTCTGGGAGAAAGACTTTTCCGATTACGGCCGAGGCGGGAACGACTGCGGCATCTGCATGCTCGATGGGAAATTGTACTATTCGACATTTTTTGGTTATGCGTCCAGCCAGCGGAAACGTCGAGGTCTCCCCGAAGAAAACAACGGCCTGACCGCATGTCTCGATCCCAAAACCGGAGACGTAGTCTGGCTGACGACGAAGTACTACCTCACGTCGAAATGCACGCTCAGTTCACGCGACGGTCGTATCTACATCGGCGGCTACAACCGCGCGAAGGAAGGCACCGACGAGCGATTCGTCTGGTGTCTGGACGCCAAAGACGGTTCGCTGGTCTGGCAGTCTGATGCCGTCACGTCGGCGCTGAACGTGGTCACCGTCGGAGAACGATTCATCTTCTCAAACGCGCTGCGAGGAAAAGGCAATGTGTTTGACAAAGAGTCCGGAAAAGTCGTCAGCAGCATCGGTCATAACTACGCCTGCTGCCGATTTACACTTTCCGAACCGTTCGTCCTGGGAGCGAACATGGACATGATCGACCTGTCGAAGAACGGCGAACTGGTTTCGACCGGTCCGGCGATCGACTCGCGTGAGTGCCTCGGCGCCGTCGTTTCAAACGGTCGAATCTTCTACACATCTCAGGCTAGCGGATTCGTTGTCTCTCAGACCTTCGGCGAGGCCTCGAGAACGCTTCCCGCCGTCTGGGAACGGCCGTCTGCTCGGTAACTTTTGTGAACCACAAATGGACACGAAGAAACACGAATTCAGGTCTGAAAATATTCGTGTTAATTCGTGTCTATTCGTGATTTGAACGCTGTTGATTCCCTGAACGCTGCTGTCAATTCCTGAACCGAAATTTGCCATGGGACTGTCAACTGCTGACTGGATCGCGCTGGGTGGCTACCTGGTCGGAGTCACTCTGCTGGGAATCTGGGCCAGCCGAAAAGTGACCGGGATGGCGGACTTCGTCATGCCTCGCCGCTTCGGCAAACTCATGATGCTGATGCACGGGTTCGGGACGAGTACCCATTCTGACCAGGCGGTAACAGTCGCCTCGAAGTGTTACACCAGCGGGCTGTCCGGGATCTGGTATCAGTGGATGTGGCTGTTCGCGACGCCGTTCTTCTGGTTGATCGCGCCGATGATGCGGCGGTTTCGCGCGCTCACCACCGCGGACGTGTTCGCCGCTCGGTATGCGCCTTCGGTGGCGATTCTGTTTTGCGTGTTCGGGCTGGCGAAGTTCGTCGTGACGATCGGCAACATGTTGAAAGGATCGGGAGCGGTCGTTGAGGCCTGCACCGGTTCGGCGGTTTCGACCGAAGCGGCCATCATTGTGATGACTGTTTTGTTTGTCGTGTACGGGCTGGCTGGCGGATTGCGAGCGGCCATTATCACCGATTTCGTTCAGGGCATCCTCACGCTGCTGTTCTCGTTCCTGCTCTTGCCGGTGGTCCTGAATGCCGTCGGCGGGCTCGGCGGAATGCGCAGCACTTTGGCTGCGATTTCACCTGACCGTGATTTACTTTCGCTCGTCACTCCGGGAGACATCGGCGTCTTCTACATCGGGGTGATCGCGATCAACGCACTTCTCAGTGTCACCGTGCAGCCTCACAACATGGGAACGTGCGCTGCCGGCAGAACGGAGATTGAAGGCGCGGTCGGCTTCATGGGCGGCACGTTTCTGAAGCGAATCTGCACGGTGGCGTGGTGCCTGACAGGGCTCGCGGCGTTTGCGTTGTATCGTGGAGCGGGAGACGTGGAGCCGGACAAAGTTTATGGCCTCATGGCCGCTGAGTTTCTTCCGAAATTGCTTCCTGGGCTGCTCGGATTGTTCCTTGCTGGATTACTGGCGACTGTCATGGGGTCATGCGACTCGTTCATGATTTCGGCGGCGGGACTTGTGACAGAGAATCTTTATCGACCGCTCGTGCCCGGTCGATCGGAGAGGCACTATCTGTGGGTCGCGCGAGCGTCTGGTATGGCGGTCGTCCTCGTCGCCATCGGCTACGCCTTCTGGCTGAGCGGAGTCATTCAGGGCCTCGAAATCCTGTGGAAGCTGAACGCGGTCATGGCTCCGGCATTCTGGCTGGGAGTCTTCTGGCGCGGGGCGACGACTTCGGGCGCGTGGGCGGCAACAATTCTTACAGCCGGTACGTGGTGGGTGACGAACCTGACATCGACGGCGGCGGCTCTGGCGTCGTCGCCTGTCATGAAGTCCGCTGGAATCGTCGTCAGCCGGAACGATACGTGGGCGATCTCGACGCCGTGGCAGATGCTGGCGTATCTGACGGCTGGATTCGTCGGCGGGATCGTCGTCAGCCTGTTGACGGCGAAGAATGATCCAGCAAAGCTCGACCGATTCTACGAGCTGATGCGAACGCCAGTTCAACCCGATGAAGTCATCGATGCTCCCTGTACGTTGCCTGCTGGTATGACTCCGTCGCCGCGTCGCGTCTTTTTTCCGTCGACCAGCCTGGAACTACCGATTCCTTCAAAGTTGGCAGTTTCGGGATTTATGGTCGGTTGGTTGCTTGTCTTTGGCATCATCGGTGGAGTCTGGTTGCTGATTGCGTCGTGACAGCGCGTTGCCAGAATTTGTGAATCCTGAACGACTCAGAAGTGCGAAGAAGACACATGCAACGACCGAACATTCTGCTTGTTATCGCGGACGGAATGCAGGCAGACACCGTCCTGCCCGGACATCCGTGTCTGACGCCAAACCTCGAAGCTCTCGCGAATCGCGGTGTTCGTTTTCGGAATGCTCACACGACGTCGCCGACGTGCTCACCCGCGCGTGCCAGTCTGATGACCGGGCAGCTGCCGCACACTCACGGGGTTCTGGAAGTCGAGCACGGACGGGATGACGACCAATGCGTGCTGCGGACTGAGTACCGGCATTTTGCTCAGAACTTATCCGACGCTGGTTACCGGACGGGCTATTTTGGCAAGTGGCACATCGAGCGGTCACAGGATGTGAGTCGTTTCGGCTGGCAGGAAGGCATTGTGAAGGGAGCGGCCCATGTCAAAGGCCTTGGTCGAGGACAGGCGGGGCCGGCGACTTTCGAGTTGGATGAAGCGCTGACCGGCTACGTCGAAGGTCCGCGAGGTTACAAGAAGATTCTCCATTGGGGAGTCACAGACACGCCGCTTAACGAGCGTTACCCTGGTCTGACTGTCGCCGATGCCGAACGGTTTCTGGAAGAAAGGATGTCTGACTCAGTTCCGTGGTGCTGCTGCGTCAGTTTTTCCGAACCGAATGAAGCCTTGGTCGCCGGACGCGAGGCCTTCGATTATTACGATCCAGCGAAGCTCCCCCTACCGGAAAACTTCTTCGATGACATGTCCGATCGCCCCAACATTTATCAGCGTGAGCAGTACATCGGTCGCGGCCTCTCAGAGGAACACTGGCGGAACGCAAGGGCCTGTTACTTTTCTCGAATCACCGAGATCGACCAACTGGTCGGCAAGTTGACAGACCGTCTCGAAGCAGCAGGGCAGCTCCAAAACACAGTCGTTGTCTTCCTGGCAGATCACGGGCGCTATGTCGGCGCACACGGATTCGACGCTCATAACTTTGGACCGTTCGAAGAGATTTACCGCGTGCCGCTGATTCTGGCCGGCCCAGAAATCAGTGCGGGGTCAGAATGCCGTGCTCAGATCAGCATCGCGGACGTCGGGACCACGATTTGCGACATCGGTCAGGCCTCGCCGATTGAGACTCCGGATTCGCGATCATTTGCGTCGCTACTTTCATCGCCGAATGATGTCCCCGACGAGTTTCAAAGCGGGTATGCCGAGTACCACGGAACCCGATTCCCGCTCATGCAGCGGATCCTGTGGCACGACGAGTGGAAGTTCGTGTTCAACGGCTTCGATTTCGACGAGCTCTACAACCTGGAAGACGACCCATTCGAAATGACGAATCTAATCAACGAGCCCGGTCAGGAGTCGCGAGTCGAATCGATGATGTCTGAAGTCTGGCAACGAGTACGCGACACGAAGGACCGAGCGATTCTGGAATCGCACTACTTCTCGATGCGCTTCGCTTGTGTCGGCCCCGACGTTGTCGACGAGTAAACACGATCAAGCTCCGCTACAGTCGGCCTGTGAAACATAAAACACGAAGATCGAACGGATGATAATTGATGGCTGCTGAGTGGGAATTCTGGATCGACGTCGGTGGCACGTTTACCGACTGTATCTATCGCCGGCCTGACGACTCGGTGTCGACACTGAAGGTTCTCAGTTCCGGCATTACCAAAGGCATCGTCGAGGAGACTTCTGGCACTGACCGCTTCGTCGATCTCGGGCGAGTCGGAGATCCCGACGGATTCTGGACGGGATACACGGTCCGATTCCTCGACGACTCCGGGCGCGTTATTCACTCCGCACGAATTCGGAAGTCGCAAGGCGCGAACGGCCTGTTGGGGGTTGAGCAACTGCTTCCGGCACAGGTGAAGCCGGGGACGCGATACGAACTCGATGGCGGCGAGGAAGCTCCGATTCTGGCGATCCGCCGTGCCATGAGTCTGTTGCTTGAAGAATCGATCCCGCGAGTTTCGGTTCGTCTTGGGAC
The DNA here is from genome assembly GCA_047611045.1 of Planctomycetaceae bacterium. GTDB lineage: Bacteria > Planctomycetota > Planctomycetia > Planctomycetales > Planctomycetaceae > JABMPE01. The sequence goes on from JBLFXD010000059.1 coordinate 11,932, forward strand.
AACGCGAGGCACGAACGCGCTGCTGACTCGGTCGGGTGCGCGAACGGCGTTTGTGACGACGAAAGGGTTTCGCGATGTTCTGCTGATCGGGAATCAGGACCGCCCGAGGTTGTTCGATCTGGCGATTCAGAAACCCGAGCCTCTGTTCGAACAGGCCGTTGAGATCGACGAGCGGATGGACGCTGACGGCAACGTTCTCAAATCACCGGATGAGGACGAAGTCCGGGCGAGCCTCACGCAGCTTTTCAGCACCGGCGTTGAGTCGGTCGCCATCTGCCTGTTGCACGCGTTTGCGAACAGCGAGCATGAGCAGATTGTTGAGAGGATTGCGCGAGAGGTTGGCTTCACGGAAATCAGCACGTCGAGTCGATTGTCGCCGTTGATTCGGATCGTTTCGCGAGGCGACACGACAGTCGCGGATGCGTATCTCAACCCGATCCTGCGCGACTACGTGGAACGACTCCGCAAGTCATTGGGCGATAGCACGCTCCGAATGATGACTTCGGCGGGTGGACTTGTGGACGCCGACCACTTTGTGGGCAAAGACAGCATCCTGTCCGGCCCGGCTGGAGGAGTCATCGGGTTCTCGCGAGTTGCTCGGCAGGCGGGATTCGAGAAATCACTTGGCTTCGACATGGGCGGAACGAGCACGGACGTTTCGCGGTTTGATGGCCAGTACGAACTGGAGTTTGAGACTCAAAAGGCAGGTGTTCGGATTGTCGCTCCGATGCTGGCGATCGAAACCGTCGCTGCCGGCGGAGGAAGCGTTTGCGGTTTTGATGGAGTCCGTCTGTTTGTCGGTCCACAAAGTGCCGGTGCTGATCCGGGCCCGGCCTGTTACGGTCGCGGTGGGCCGTTGACAGTGACCGATATCAACGTGTTTCTTGGCAGAGTGCTTCCGCAGCACTTTCCGTTTCCGCTGAACGTAGCCGCTGTCGAATTTCGATTGAGGCATCTTTGCGACGAAATCGCCGAGTCGCCGCTCGGCACTGAGTATGAACCTGTCGAACTGGCCGAAGGGTTTCGGAAGATCGCCAACGCAAACATGGTGCGGGCGCTGCGGCGAATTTCCGTGGCGAATGGCTACGATCCTGCTGAGTACGCTCTGGTCAGCTTTGGGGGAGCGGGTTCTCAGCACGCCTGTGCGATGGCTCGCGAACTGGGGATCAAGGACGTGCTCATCCATCCCTTCGCCGGGATTCTCAGCGCGTACGGAATTGGACTGGCCGATGTTCGACGCTTCTCGGAGCGTTCCATTCTGACATCGTGGCTCGGAAGTGAGTTGCCGGAATCGGTTGTCGATTGCTTCAAAGAGCTGGCTGGCGAAGCTCGGCAGGAAGTCGAATCCGAAGGGATTCCGAATGAGCGAATCGCAGAGCCTCAGAGAAGTCTCGATTTGCGTTACCAGGGTGTCGAATCGACGATCAACGTTGCGGAGCCGGTTGATGGGGACTGGAGAGCGGCCTATGAGTCGCAGCATCGGGCTCGTTACGGCTACTGCCACACAGGGCGAGATCTGGAGATCGTTGCCGCTCGCGTCGAAGTAGTCGGAACAATGCCCGAACCGCCCGACTCACCTCAGCCGCTTGTCGATCGTGTGCCGGATCCGGCCGAGAATGCGACGGTGTATTTTGACGGCGAGCCGGTTGAGACGCCGGTGTTCACGAGGGGCCAGCTTCAGCCCGGTGATCATTTCACAGGGCCGGCGATCGTTTGCGAACCGACGTCGACCGTCGTCATCGAACCCGGTTTTTCAGCGAAGATACTCAGCCGCGGCGAGATCGTGATTTCGGACGTCGGAAGTTCAGCCACAGACTCGGCCCGTTTCGGCGACCAGGTTCCCAAATACCGGTCGGAAGACATCGACCCCGTCACTCTTGAAATCTTCAACAATCTCTTCGCGGCAATTGCCGAACAAATGGGCGTCACGTTGCAGATGACGTCGTTCTCGACGAACGTCAAAGAGCGTCTCGATTTCAGTTGTGCGATCTTCACCCCGACCGGTGATCTTGTGGTGAATGCTCCGCACATTCCCGTCCATCTTGGGGCGATGAGTGAAACGGTAAAGCGGCTCCTCGCCGACGTTCCGGACCTTGCGCCGGGCGACGTCTACGTGACGAACGATCCGTTTCGAGGAGGCTCTCACCTGCCTGATGTGACGGTCATCACGCCGGTTCACGACGAGCAGACTGGTGATCTGATCTTTCTGACCGCCAGTCGGGCTCACCATTCGGAAATTGGTGGCGTCGTGCCGGGAAGCATGCCGCCGTTTTCGAAATCGCTTGCTGACGAGGGAGTCCTCATTCGCTGCTTCAAGCTCGTGGACGGCGGTGTGTCCCGGGAAGAGGAACTGCGAGAATTACTCCTTTCAGGTGAATGGCCAAGTCGATCGGTCGAGAACAACATCTCCGATGTGTCGGCACAGGTCGCTGCGAACGGTTCGGGAGTTCGACAACTGAAGAAGCTGGTTGATCGGCACTCGTTGAGTCTGGTCCGGGCGTGCATGGAGCGAATACAGCAGGCGGCCAGTGAGAAAATGAGGATGTCGCTTTCGCAGATTTCTGACGGCGAGTACTCACGAGTCGATCATCTGGATGATGGCTCTCCCATCGCAGTCCGAATTCTTATCTCTGGCGATTGTGCGACGGTCGATTTCACAGGTACTGGTCCGGTGCTCTCGTCGAACCTCAACGCCAACAAAGCCATCGTCACGGCGGCGGTGATGTACTCTTTCCGCTGCCTGATTGACGAGGACATTCCGCTGAACAGCGGCGTGCTGGAGCCGATCGAGATTGTTTTGCCGGAGTGCCTGTTGAATCCTCAAGCAGACGACGATCCCGAACGATGCCCGGCGATCGTCGGTGGAAATGTCGAGACTTCCCAACGAGTCGTGGATGTTCTGTTGGGTGCGTTAAACGTTGCGGCGGCCAGTCAGGGAACGATGAACAACCTGACGTTCGGTGACGGCAGCTTCGGCTACTACGAGACAATCTGCGGCGGCAGCGGCGCGACGAAGGACGACGACGGTGCCGACGCTGTGCATACTCACATGACGAACACGCGGCTGACGGATCCGGAAGTCATCGAGCGGCGATACCCCGTTCGGCTGCACGAGTTTTCAATTCGTCGCGGATCCGGAGGGGCA
>JBLFXD010000060.1:0-15048 GCA_047611045.1 Planctomycetaceae bacterium
CAACGGTATTTCCATTCGTTGAGCGTCGGCAGCCGACAGGCTGACAGCAGTCTTATCGTTTGATCCGTTTCTTGAGATTGACCTTCTCCACAATCACCGCCTTATTCGATGCGAATCCGGCGTCGTTACGTTTTGCGAGTAGCCGCTTTTTCAGAGTTTTGAGCACGGTGGTGTAATCAGGATTCCTTGCCAGGTTCGTGAACTCGCCCGGATCATTCTTCAGGTCGTAGAGCTCCATCCCTTTCTCGCCAAAGCCCCATTGCGTAAACCGCCAGTCCTTCGTGCGGATGGATTCTCCGCCGCTGCGGCTGATCGTGAATGCTTGATCCTTCGTCCAGGCGGATGACTCAGTGTCTGCGAGGAGCGGTTTCAGACTTTTCCCCTGAAGAGTGTCGGGGGCAGAGACTCCGGCCAGGTCGGCGAGCGTTGGATACAGGTCAACGAGCTCGGTGATTTTCCTGGTTCCACGACCGTGCTGATCTTTGAGCCACGGCACGCTGATTATAAACGGCACGCGCGTGGCCTCTTCAAACAGGTGCTGCTTCTGATACTTGTGATGATGCCCGAGCAGATAGCCGTGATCGCTGCTGAACACGACGATCGTGTTGTCTTCGAGTCCGTTTTCCTTCAACGCTTTCAGGACGCGTCCGACCTGCGCATCCATGTAAGAGACGCTGGCATAGTAGGCCTGCAAAAGCCCCTTGTGCAGCTCGGGCGTGACGCCGTACGTGGTGCCGTTTCTCTTGTAGCTGCGGATGAACCCCGGCACGTCATCAAGATCATTCTCAGGCACGACCGGTGCCTCCATTGCTGCCCGATCGTAAAGGTCAAAATACTTTTTCGGAGCGACAAGTGGCACGTGCGGACGCACAAAGCCCACCGCAAGGAAGAACGGTCTGTCTTTCACGTTTTCGAGAATCTGAATGGCACGATCGGCCGCCATGCCGTCGGCGTGGTCGCTGTCTCCTCCTGAAGCGACAACGCCCGCAAAGGTCTGCGAACCTTTGTCCTTCGGCGACCAATGGGTCAACACTCCCGGCGCATTCTGCTCCGGAGCTTTGATATTGATCGCTTCATCCCACGAAAAGGGATCGTCGCTTTCCGCAGTTCCGTCAATGATCTCGAACGGAATCCTCATGTGATAAATCTTGCTGACGCGACCGGCGTAGTAACCGCTCCTGCGGAATGTTTGTGAAAGGGTCACCACATTCGGCATGCTGCCACGCAACGTGCCATTGTTGCCCAGCGTCAGGTTTGAATACGGATAAAGTCCCGACATGATCGACGCGCGAGACGCACCACAAACCGGATACTGGCAGTGCATGTTTTCAAACTTCACACCGCGTTCAGCCAGACGATCAAGATTCGGAGTTTTGCATTGCTGATGTCCAAAGCCGCTCAGCGCCGTGTTCAGGTCATCCGCAATCAGGAACAACACGTTTGGCTTCTCCGGCTCCGCAGCAGCCACAGGCATCAGCACTCCGACGAGCAAAAGTGCAAAGGTCGAGATTCTTGAGAGAGACATGTTCGATGCTTCTTGATAACGGACGCGCGAAAAGTGTGGCATTTTTTAGATCACCAACTGAACCGGCGAGGTCGGCGTGCGGAACCGGCACGAATTTCGACGATCGTTTCCAACTTTAGCCAATCGCCGGATCGACGTCGCTGTGTCCGGCGTTTCAGCCTCGTGCCGAAGCCTGATTTTACAAGACCGTTTTACGAAGCTGCGGGTTGGAGATGGTTGCAATTGTCGCCGCAACGAGCACACTGATTATCATTGTTTATGCGGCAATCTTTGGCGAACCATGCGGAGTCCTGCGTAACCTCTGCTTGAATTCGTGAAGAGTTGCCACCGTTCAGCGACGACCTGCCCCGCATCCTCTCCTCAGTTGGCCCCATGCCCGAGACAACGCCCCATCAAAGTGCGCGCGCAGTCCTGCTTGCGACAATCGTGTTCAGCGGTTCGTCGTTGCTGGCCGCGCCGCCGAAAGCGATTCGAGTCGAGCCGCTGGGCATCGCTCCGGGTGCGACTTCGGAATTGGTCATCCACGGAATCAATCTCACGAAGCCGACCGACCTGCTGTCGACGCTGAGGGTGACGAACCCGCAAACGTCGATCCAACTTCAACATCAGGTCGAGTCGGAAACGGCCCCACTGGAATCGAAACTCGCAGCAGGCAAACAACCAGCCGGAGCGATTGTCATCGAGGCGGAAGATTACTCTCGCGGCAAGTATCGACGGTCTGGCATCTTCATTCTGAATGGCAACTTCACACCGAACTACGCCGAGTACGACATCGAGGTCGCACGGGCCGGAGCCTACCAGCTTGAATTGAAATACGCTGCCGGCGACTCGCGGCCGGTGAAGCTCTACTTAAACGGTCGGCTTCTGACCGAAGAGGCGGCTGCCGGAGTCACCGGAGGATTTGGCGACGGCGACGCGAAGTGGATGGTAGAAGGCGTCGTCGCGCTAAAAGAAGGCAAAAACATTCTGCGACTGGAACGGCCCGGAGGCACACCTCATTTCGACATGGTGGGACTCGTCCCGACAAACCAACCAGCCAGTCAGTTTTCGGCAGCAAAGCCGTCCGACCGAGTAGCCCCGCTGCGAGCCTCGATCGACGAGTCGTGCCCCGTCGGGATCTACGGATTGAGAGTCGCGACCGCCGAAGGAATTACCAAACCGCTGCTCTTCATGGTGGACGACCTGCCCACGTTGAATTCGCTGAGAGACAACCACACGATCGATTCCGCTCAGCCGATTGAATTGCCGACGGCCATCGACGGAGTCACCGAATCCGGCAACGCTGACTACTTTCAATTTTCGGGAATAGCCGGCGAATGGGTCTCCGTTGAAGCCGTCGCTACTCGACTGGGGACAAAACTCGATCCTGTCATTCGCGTGCTCAATCAAGCGGGAGGCGAACTTGCATTCATTGACGACTCACCTGCTCTGGCTGGCGACTGCCGACTGCGACTTCGGCTGCCGGGAACAGGAACGTTTTTCGTCGCGATCGAAGACTCGTCGATGGGCGGCAGTTCCGCCCACGCTTACCGATTGAGAATCGGCGACTTTCCGTTGCGCCATCAGACAGACTTCACGCGAGTCGCCAAGTCGGAACTTCAACAGTTTCGACACTCCGATGACGAGCCATTCACATCCGCTGCGATCGGCGGCGGGTTCAGCGGTCGGTTCGACGACGGTCACCCGATTCAGCGGTTTCGTTTCGCCGCGAAGAAAGGCGATCGGCTTGTCCTGGTGGATCGGTCACGAGAATTCGGTGCAGCAGCGATGCTGGGCCTCGCCATTCGAGATGAAGCCGGAAAACTAGTCGGAGAGAACCAGCGAGCCGGCACGTCGGGGGGAAGCCTCACCGCGACGATCTCCAACGATGGAACTTACGACGCCGAAATCTCGGAACTCACGCGGCGGAGCGGTCCTGACTACGTTTACTACGCTGAGCTTCGGCGCAGCATTCCCGACTTCGAACTGACGCTCGATATTGAAAGCGTGATTCTCCCGCAGGACGGTTACGCGATTGTCAAAGTCACGGCCAACCGAAAGGGCTACAACGGCCCGATTAAGCTGAGTGCCCATTCTCCCGATGGTGAGCTCACCGTTTCGAACGAAGTCATCCTCGAAAAGAAAAAAGACACCCGGCTGAAGGTTTACATTCCGAAGGAGATGCAGACTGGGCAGGCACTGCCTCTGAGAATTCTCGGCACAACCGCTCCGCAGAATGACGACACGAAACAGCCGCCCGTGCAACGAACTGCTTCGACACTGGCCGTCCTGCGAAAGAATCTGCCGCAGACTCCGCATCCACCTTTCGAGTTGCAGACGGAACTGGCCGCTGTCGTCGGGCCAGCCATCCCTGATTTCTTTGCCTTGAGTCTGGACGGTGGAGCGGTGCTGTTTCCCCGCTACGTCGGCGAAGTCTATTTCACAGTGAGAGTCAAAGACCGAACCGACGGATTCAAGAGCGAAGTTGCGTTGCGAGTCGAAGGGCTCCCCGCCGGCTTCAGCGCAGGCGGAGGCGAACGAGCCGTCAGCCGCAGCGACAACAACGAATATCGATTCCAGCTTCGCGGGCCGGCCGAAATGGACCTCGGAACGAGCGAAATTCGGATCATCGGCGAAGCGTCATTCAAGGGGCAGACGAAAGGGGTCACTCTGGCGAAACTGCCTCTGCGCACCATCGAACCGCTGATCATCACAGCGACGGCCAAAGGCAACGCTCGCCCAGGCACGAAGCTAACAGTAAATGTCAGCGCTCGCCGATTCGTACCGCGAGCCGGCGGCGACATGACGGCCATCACTCTGAAGCTGGCAGACGGGCCTGCCGGGTTCACTCTGGCCGAAGACGGCGTCATCCCCGCCGCGAAGAAGGAAACGCAACTCGAACTTCAGGTCGCGGCAACCGTCCAGCCCGGGAAGTACAATCTCATGGTTGAAGCGACCAACGAAGTCGCAGGCCACAAATTCAGCGTGCAGAGTTCACCGTTTCAGATCATCGTGGCAAACTGAGAAAAACGTGTCCGAAATGTCGTCCGAATTTCTACAAGAGACCATCGCAACTCGAAGCAGAAGCGATCTTCTCGCTCGGCGCGGAAGTAGGCTGGAACAAGTTCTGCGAAGTTCCGGCAGACCGAACGCGTTCGGACTTGCGATTGCCGGAACTGCGCAGAGCTTGTTCCAGCCTACGAAAATATCGAAAGCCAATACCGCACCAATGAGACGCCCCAGCCCAGCGAATCTCCTTCTGCTCTTAGCGATGTGTCTCGCCATTTTGGTGCCTGGCAGGCACGCGTCGGCCCAGACAAATCAACTGCCAGCAGACATCAATCGGCTTGAGGTCTATCCGGCGCGCGTCGAGCTTCAATCGGTCGGGCTGAATTCTCGCGTTCTGGTTTCGGCCATCGGAGAATCCGAGCGAGCGACCGACGCAACTCGACTCGCTACTTTTGAATCGTCGAACTCGGACATCGTTACCGTTGACCAAGGAGTAATTGTCGCCGTTGCGCCGGGCGAGGCTGACATTCGCGTCACGGTTGCCGGGAAGTCGGCGGCAATTCACGTCGTCGTTGGAGCAAAGGCCGCCTCGCCAGTTTCACTCAGGAATGAAGTCATTCCCGTTTTGTCGCGACAGGGCTGCAGTTCGGGAGCGTGTCACGGATCTCCCAAAGGCAAAGGCGGATTCCGACTTTCGCTCCGCGGTTTCGATTTATCGATCGACGAAACGACTCTGCGTGGCGAGTTCTTCGCTCGACGAGTCAGCGTGCTCGATCCCGACGCCAGTCTGCTGCTTCGCAAACCGCTCATGCAGGTTCCTCATGCCGGCGGGCAGCGACTTCGCTCGGACTCTGTCAGTCATCGAGTGCTTCGGAACTGGATTGGGCAGGGAAGGCAGACGGATTCCGACGTTGCCCCACGATGCGTCAACCTGAAGCTCTATCCGCCGTCCGGTCGGCGACTGACCAGGCAGGCTCCGCATCAGCAGTTTGTCGCGCTCGCCGATTTCTCCGATGGTTCAACGCGGGACGTGACGGACCTTGCCGTCTTCACTGTTTCTGACGAAGCGGTCGCCACCGTCTCAGCCGATGGTCTTGTTTCGCGAGCGGACGAGAAAGCTCGAGGACAGGCAGCGGTCACGGTCCGGTATCTCGAGCAAATGGAAACCAGCTTCCTGACCGCCGTCCCGGAAACGGACGGTTTCATCTGGCCGACACTCGACGAAACGAACTACGTCGACGAACTCGTCCACGCCCGGTTGAAGCAGCTTGAGTACGTCCCGGCCGAACAGACTTCGGACAGTGAATTCCTTCGCCGCGTTCATCTCGACGTGGCCGGACTGCTGCCTTCGGTTGAGACGACACAGAAGTTTCTCGCCGATACATCGGTCGATAAACGATCCCGACGGATCAACGAACTGCTCGCATCTTCCGAGCATGCAAAGTTTCAAACGCTTCAATGGGGCGACACGTTGCGGATCCGAAATGCCAGTATTTCATCGCCGGGCGTGTTCAAGTTCTATCGGTGGCTGATCCGATCGTTCGAGCAGAACATGCCATACGACCAGTTCGCTCGCGAGTTGCTCACGGCCAGCGGGAGTTCCTTCGAGAACCCACCTGTCAACTATTTCCGCACCGCCAGCAACACGAATGACTGTACGGAATCGACGGCGCAGATTTTCCTGGGAGCACGACTGGAATGTGCAAAGTGCCACAACCATCCCCACGAGAAATGGACTCAGGACAACTACTATGGGCTCGCTGCTTTCTTCAATCGAATTCAGCGGGACACGACGCTGCGGAAAGACGAGATGTTTATTTCTGTCGCGGCCAAAGGCGAGGTAACTCAGCCTCGAACCGGCAAACAGATGAAACCGTGGCTGCCTGGTTTCGGTGACGTCGACATTGACGAGGGCACCGATCGACGATTCATGCTGGCTGAATGGCTGACGTCGCCGGAGAACGACCTGTTTGCGAAAGTCGAAGTGAACCGGCTCTGGCGCAGCGTCATGGGCAAAGGCATCGTTGATCCCGCCGATGATTTTCGCGCGTCGAATCCTCCATCGAATGCAGAACTGCTCGACGCCCTCGCCGCCGACTTCGTGAAACACAAGTTCGACCGCCGCCACATTCTGCGAGTCATCCTGAACAGTCAGACCTACCAGCGCGGCTCGAAAGTGAGTTCGCAGAACGATGGCGACGATCGATACTTTTCGAAATACACACGGCGGCTGCTAACCGCCGAGCAGTTACTCGACGCGGTCTGCGACGTGACTGAAGTCCCCGAGTCGTTCAGTGGTTTGCCGGCCGGAACGCGAGCGACGCAACTGCCGAGTCCCGACTTCGGAAAAGAGTTTCTGAAAGTCTTCGGTCAGCCGGAACGAACATCGGTCTGTCAGTGCGAACGGTCCGACGACCTGAATCTGTCACAAGCGCTGCAGATCGCCAATGGCTCGTTCGTGCATGACAAGCTGACCAACGGCGGAAGTCGACTTCGCCGCCTCCTGCGAGAAAAGAAATCGACGTCAGAGATCATCGACGAGTGCTACCTCGCCGCCTTCAGCCGCCGTCCGACCGAAGCCGAATCCGCAACGGCCGTGCGGTTCATCGAGAGTCCTGGAGAGCGTCCCATCGAGTCAAAGCTCGAAGACTTCAACTGGGCACTGCTGAACTCCAACGAGTTCCTTTTTCAGCACTGAGATTCTTCGGCGACTCGAATTGTCAAACCCAGATGACGGATTCGGAAACCGGCCTTCCTGATTCGCTTCGAAGTAGCAATCATCGAATTCTGCATCGGGATTCGCTGGTTCAGAGTTGACGAACAATTGTTGTCGCGATTTACTGTGCGGGTCGTCCAGTTATTTCCGAATTCTCACCGAGGAGTCAGTGTAATGTCGAATTCTGCCATCTTTGCTCGTCGCGGAGGACTCGGCGGTATCATCAGTTGGTTCATCCGTATCGTGATTTACGACATTTGCATCACCGGCATTCAAGATGTCCTGGGAGTTTCTCGAATGGTGGCCCTGTTCATCTTCCTGGGCATCCTCGCCGCGATTTCGTTTGGCGGTTACCTCATGAAACAGAAGATGTCGCCCGGAGTTGAAGACGACTACTAACGATTAGCTGAAAGAGCACTTCCAGACAGACCGGGACGGCCAGTTCGTTCCGGTCTGTTTTAATGTTGGGCGACGATCCCGAAGCCTGAACATGGGTGTGAGCCGCAAGGCGCTAGCCGCGGGTAAACGGCTTCCCAGGAACCGGCGGCCAGCGCCTTGCCGCTCACTGAAGACCAACGTTGAAAATGCTCTAGCTGAAACGTCTGCAGGGTTGCTCACTCATGGAATTCTCCGTCAAGCACCAGCCGGTTTTCTCGACGGTCGAGTTCAATCTCGATGCCGAAGAGGCGATCGTCGCTCAACCGAACAGCATGCTGACGATGACGGCGGGAATTCAAATCAAAGCGACCGTTGGGCGAGGAAACAAACCCGGCTGGATGAGTGGCTTCGGCAGCCTGCTCGGCGGTGAGAGTTTTTTCACGGCATCGTTCAGCGCCAAGAGCGACGGCCAGACGGTAACACTCGCGCCGGATTCGTACGGCGATATCGTCGTCATTGATTTGAAAGATGCCGGCGGCTTTTATCTGACGCGAGGCTCCTACCTGGCCAACACGGGCGACTGCGAACTGAAGACAAAGTACGGCGGGATGAAAGGGGTCATGTCGAAGAAGGGTTTGTTTCTTCTTCACGCGTCCGGCGACGGAACCGTCTTCTGCCAGTCATACGGAGCGGTGGTCGACGTGACACTCGACGAAGGCGAAGTATTCTTTGTCGACAATCGATTCGTCGTCGCGTTCTCCGACACGATTCAGTACCAACTCGTCAAAGCGACAGACAGCGTGAAGGACTCGCTGATGTCCGGCGAAGGTTTGGTCAATCGTTACACCGGGCCGGGGCGACTGATTTACCAGACACGCAGCAAACCAGGCTCCGGCATGCTCGGCTACCTCCTGGATGCCGTCACCTGATAAGAACGACTCATGCCCGCTTCGATTTCCAACGTGCCTGTGCGAGCGGATTTGCTCCGGCAGCTCAAAGCAGCCAACCAGTTCGTCTGGTTGTCCGTGCCCGGTCAGCTGGTGGCCGTTGGGTGTTTCGTCTGGCTGATTGACTGGCACCGGGTCGAAGCAAACCCGCTCCTGCCGACGATCGCGATCGCATTCATGGTCGGTCCGTTTTTCCTCGGCGTCATGCAAAGCTGGGTTCAGAAGAAAAAAGAGATTGGTGATCTGCGCGAAGACACTCAGTTCGGACAGTACGACAAGTATCGGCTGCAAACACTGTTTCAGGACACGCTGCAACGGCTCAATCTGCCTGACGAAAAACTGCCGGTCTACATCACGGCTGACAAGTTTCTGAATGCCGGAGCGATGCACCTGGGCTTTGGAGGCTTTTTCAAATCGCTCAACGGCGTCTATCTCAATCGTCAGGTTCTGCATAAGCTCGAACCGGAAGAAGTCCAGGACATCATGGGCCACGAGCTGGGCCACTATTACAGGCACTACCTGTTGGGCGACCGGTTTCGAGCGATCACGATCGCTCTGGGAGCGTTGCTGGGAATCTACGTCTCGCAGGTCGTTGGGATGGGCAGCTTCATCAGCCTGATTGCTTTGTCTGTGTGCGCGACAGCGTTCTGGAGCGTTTCCAACATTCAGCGAGCACGGCATGGGCAGACGATTGAATATCTGTGTGACGACCTGGGCGCTCAGGTTCACGGTATCGAAACGTCGATCAACGGCCTGATGAAACTCGGAGCCGATGCGGAGTTGCAGCAGGCCGTCATGCAACAGGCGATGCAGTCAGGTCACTACGAAAACCTGAGTCCCGCCGAAACCGTTCAAGCCATTCAAAAAGCGATCCCGTACGGACACGTCTCGCGCGATGAGCTTGAGCAGGCCGTCGAACAGTCGTTAAAGCGTCAGGCAAAGCAGAGCCAACAGGTGTCGATGTCTGGTTTTGCGAAATACATTTGGAACAGCGACGTCGAAGAAGAAGCGAAAGAGGAATTTGACAACGAACTGAGAATGATCGCCCAGATTCAACAGGCTCCGCGACTGAACTGGGAATCGCTGCTCAGCGATCCCGAACGACTGCATTTGACGTATCCACAAATCGAGCAACTCGTCGAGATGATCGAGAGCCAACCCTCGCACCTGCTGTTTCACATCCCCGACGAAGCCGGCAGCATGGACGGAGTTCATCCGCCACTGAAACTCCGCATCCTTTACCTCTGGCAGAACCACCGCGAAATCGAAGCAGCCCAATCAGAAACTCACGATGGCTGGTAACTCAGAGAAAAACGAGATTGTCCGTTGAGAGGGGCATCCCGTTCGCGTTCCTTCCTGGACGGGCGCGTCTATTTATAGACTCGACGAATTTCGTTTCACGCAGGATTCATGGAGCATGATCGATGCCGGGCCTGACTCGCTGGCTACTTGCCAGCATTCTTATTTCGAGCGGAACGCTTTCCGCTGCGGACTATCCGACGTTCGACACCGCCCTTGAGTGGCGAAGCGATTTGAGCACCTCCGCAGCCGAGGCGAAAACGCAAAACAAGCTGCTGTTTGTGATGCACTTGTCTGGCAATCTCGCGAAGGCCGCCTTCACCTGAAACAACGCCGAAAAATACAGAGCAGGTGCTCTGTCAGACGCTGCGGTCGGCGAACTTGTCCGCAACGACTTTGTCCCGGTCTATCAGCAGGTCGGTCAGTTTGTGTCGCGCACGGCGGTCAACACTTTGCTGGACAGGAGCCGGGACCGCGTCTCAAAACGAGGTGGCAACGTCGTCACCTACTTCTGCACTCCGGATCGGCACGTCCTTGGCTGGGTGGTCGGACCAGTTTCTTCTGAGCATCTGATTGCCGAGGCGAAACAGGCCATCAAGTCTCAACAGGTTCTGGATCGTTGGTCAAAAAGCGACGTCGAAACTCAACGCAGGCAGATCCGGGAGCATTATCTCCTGCAACTTCACCGGGCGAATCGTGAAGGCATAAAACTGTGGACCAACTTCAAGTCCGAGCCGCAGAGAATCGATGACGAAACTGTCGCACGGACGGTTTCGCTCGCCAAAGGAACGCGAGACAAGACTCTGGCAATGGCCAATGCGGAGTGGGCTCGACTTTTTAAGTCGGCGCGCTATCGCAATCCTGAAGTCCGTGCGGAAACGACCCAGGTTCGGAACGCCCTCAATTCAGATCTCTCCCGCATGGTGATTGCCGACTTTCCACAGCTCACGCTGGATCAGGTGCAGAAATCGGTCTTTGAACAACTCGCCAATCAAGCCTTCGAGCCACGCTCGGCGCGCAACGACGAATTCCTGGCGACAGTTAACGCCAACATGGCTCAGGGAGAGCCGACGATTCTTGAACTAACCAACGGTCGCGGCTCGCAGGTAAAAGACGAACGTCCAGAACTGCTCGACCGGTTCACCGTTCTGAAGCTGACCAGCAAAGAGCTGACAAGGCTGTCCGACGACCTCGGTCATGCTCCAGTTGAATCGTCTCGCGATTCCATGCGCTTCGTACTGCTGAACGGCAAAGGCGAACGCACGGGAATCATCACTCAGGTCTACGACGGCAGAAAGATCCGAGGATACCGCTCCGCACTTCGTCCCTCGACAGGAAGACCACAACGCCGCCTCGACACGCTGCTGCTTGATGAACTGCAACTGGCCCTCGCGGAAAAGTGAGGAGCGATCAGACCGACGCACAATTGTCGGCATCGCGTTGGCCCCTTTTCTGGCATTCGAGATTGTTGGTACTTCGACTGCAGGGTGTGACCAGCGGGCCGATTGGCAATCGCGGTGTGCCGGCGCGGAGATCCTGCGAGCCGGCATCCCGATCTGGTAACGCGAATGTCGCCCGCGCCGGCACACCACTTTTCGAATTCGCTCCGCTGGTCACACCCTACCAACAAAATCACAACCGCTTCGACGCTACTTCTGCGGAATTGCCATCAACCGTGCGATGGCCGTTGCCAATCCGTCGAGTGCCGACGCATCCGGAAGTGTGACCGTCAGTTTCGGAGGTCCGTCTCCCTCCTGTTCGAGGCATTCCGCCAGTCGGGTTTTCAGCTCGGTGGCGAGCAAACCCGTTTCCGGCGATTCCGGTGCCGGCGGCAGCAATTCCGCCAGAAACTGAAACGCCGAGGTCAGCATCTGACCGCCAGCGGCCGCGACCTGCTCCTTACGCTGGGAGATGCGGGATTCTTCTTCGGCTCGTCGTTGCTCGGAAACGTCGACAGGGGCTTCCGGTACGGCTCCCAGAAGAATCTCCAATCGGCTTTTCAGCTCTTCGATCCCGCTGTGCAGCTGGACCTCGTCGACGTCTGAATCAACATCGAGCGCGGCCATCGCCAGCTCTTTTTTGTTCGATAGTGTTTCGAGCAAATTTTCCTCAAGCGTGCCTTCAGTGACCAGCAGGTAAACCTGCACCGACCGCTTCTGACCCATGCGATGAGCACGTGCGATTCGCTGTTCAAGGATCGCGGGATTCCATGGCAGGTCGACATTGATGACCGTGTTGGCAGCCTGCAGATTCAAACCGGTCGAGCCGGCATTCGTCGTCAGGAACAAACGACAGTCGGCATCCGTCAGGAATCTTTGGACCAGCTGCTGCCGCTTCTTCTGAGGGACGCTGCCGTCCAGCCGGACGAAGTCCAGACCGCGTTTCTTCAGCAGCGGTTCAATCAGGTTGAGCATCGTCGTCCATTCGGAAAACAACACGACCTTGCGATCGTCTTCGGCAAACAGTTCGTCGAATAGTTCAGCCAGTCGTTCCAGTTTGCTGGAGAATCCCGGCGGCTGCTTGTCGACCAGAAAACTACTGTCGGCGGCCATGCGGCACATCAGCAGCGCTTTCTGCAGGCGCAGCAAATCCATCTCGCTGATGAACTTTTTCCGAGTGATCTGCGACACCGTTCGCATGTGAGACACGTGGTGGTCGAGCTGTTCCTGTGTCGGAGCGATTCGAACGATCTCGACCGTTCGCTCAGGCAGGTCCTTCATCACCGTCGACCGCGTGCGGCGCAACAGAATTGGTTTCAATCGTTCGCGCAGTTGATCGAGGTTTCGATACCCGAGAACTTTTCCTTTTTCATCGACGACTCGATGACGATTGAAGAATCGGAAACCCGGACCAAGCTGCCGCTGATCCACGAACTGCACGACGGAAAACAGTTCGTCGAGTCGATTTTCCAGCGGAGTTCCAGTCAGCACTAAAGCAAACTTCGATCGCAGGCTCTTCACCATGTTTGAAGTCTTCGCTTCCCAGTTCTTGATGCGCTGACCCTCGTCCAGCACGATCAGATCCCAAGGCGCGTTCTCGATCGATGGCAAATCCCGCAGCACCTGCTCGTAGTTGCAGACGGTGAAGAACGCGTCTGATCGATACTGCTCGGCCCGCTCTTCGGCTCTACCCATGACAAGCTGACAATCGCGGTCGCAGAAACGATGAATCTCGTTCCGCCACTGACTCTTCAACGATGTCGGACAGATGACGAGCACGCGGGTAATCTCAGCCTCGCGAGCAAGCAGTTCGGCCACACCGATTGCCTGAATCGTTTTTCCGAGTCCCATTTCATCGGCCAGTATTGCTCGCCCTGCGCCGACAGAAAACGCGATTCCGTCGAGCTGGTACGGCAGCAACTCGGCCTTCAACAATTCTTTGCGCAGTGGATGCTTTTTCGGGTTGCTGCGAATTTCGGCGACGGTCCGTTCGATCCGTTCCTGAAACAGTCGCTGCTGAATGAACTCTTCAGCGTCCGGATAAATCGTGACGTCCTGCCCGAGTCGTTCGAGCTTCGTGATGCGTCGCACGAGGTCGGACACGTCAGAAACATCGCCGGTTTTCAGCGGGCCGATGACTTTTCGGGCTCCGATTTCCAGGTTGTCGGGCACGCCGAGTTTCAGCGCCAGTTCGGTGCCATATTTCAGATAGACCGACGGCTCGGTCCGTGTATAGGCCTTTCCGAAAGCCTTTGCCGGATAGCGTCGCCGGACTTTCCGCAACGAGTGCAGAATGTGTTTGCACGTCCCGAGCGTGTTCGTGCGGAAGTCCGGGCACGAGCAGAACGAGTCGCCACAATCCTCGCCTCGCAGGGCAACGCGATACGACTTGCCAGACAGAGCACTGGTGACAACGTAGTCTCCCCACGGAGACTTCCCGCCTGGGGCGACCGCTTTGACTGTCATCTTTTCGGAAGTGGCGCGTTCTTCGCGTTCCTGCAGTGCGTGTTCGATGAGCTGCTCCTCGCCGAGTTCTTCCAGGGGAACTCGTTCCTCGGGCGCAACCGCCAGTCCCAGCAGCGTCTTTTCTTCCAGGATCAGCGAAAACGCCGCCCCCACATGTTCGCACGTTGTTTCGCAGGCCGTGCAGTTCCAAAGCAGGCGGCTGCGTTTATCGGATCGTGCAGTGACCGTGACGACGACTCGTCCGTCCGGAAATCTCAATCGGAACAGATCTCCCTGCAGATAAACGGCGCTGGCCAGGTCGTCAAACTCGAACCCGCCACCGTGTGCGATGAGCTTCGCACCTTCAGATCCAAGCAACTGACTCGCCTGCTGAAACGTCAACCGCGACAGCCGATCGCGAAGTGTCAGCTGACTGGTCTTCTTCGTCCGTGTTTTCGTTGCCGCCATCGTTGATCTCCATAATCCGCATGACAAACGCGAGCCCCATTCTATGAGCAGCGGATTATTGGGACGAGACTCAACCCCGACAAGTCGCCAGGCATTGTCGACAGGTAAGGAGTAAGATTGGCGCCCACAGATCGACGAGCACTTCGAGGTTGAGTCATGGTCATTTATCGCAATCACGCCCGCATGTGCTGTGGGCCGGTTGTCGCCTGCCTTTGCGATCTGACCGTGACACTCACCGGGCAGTCCGCGGAGTACTGGTCGGGAAACTGGGAGGCAGTCACCGAAGGAAACCCGATTCCGCACTGGCTGCTCACTCAGCATCCACTCGCGCTGTGTGGATGCATCGCCGTCTGGATCGCCGTCTTCTGCACAGCCGTTCTTCGGCTTAGATCACAGCCTGCAAGAGTCGTTGCCTTCATTGTCATGCTCGGTCATGCGACTGCTGCGGGGACCTGGCTGCTGAACATGAAGCCGTGGGGAATCCTGTACGCCGGCAGCCTGCTGGTTTTCCTGAAATTGATCGACTGGCTTGTCTACCAGCGCGGTTATGTCGATTCGCGAAACCGGGCGGGCACGGACTCTGAAACCGAAGCCTGAATCGGCAGATCCGCCAGCGAGATGCTGGTGAAGATCGTATTCGTGATTTCAGCCGGTGGCTGTAAAGTTCTCGCCGCAAGCAAGCGGTGAACGACGACGCAGTACCCCCGAGAGAAGAAGGTCCATCTGGGTTTGTCGTGGGTTTGCGCTGGTATTGGTAGGATTCCGGGTTTCTCAGAGGAGGCCTCCGCGAATGCAGGATCGTGATCTTTATCAGCAGCTTCTTTGTCTGGACTCACCGTGGAC
>JBLFXD010000061.1:0-15012 GCA_047611045.1 Planctomycetaceae bacterium
CACTGCTCAAACTCCAAAACATCCAAAGAGACCTCCGTCGACGCAGATTGATATCCCGGACAAACCGGAACCATCCGACGAGGCAGATGACCCGTTCATTGACGAGGCTCATCAGAATACAGAACCCGAAGTCGACCTCGTCGAAGCGGCCTGGTCAACGCCAGGTGATGACTACGATGTTGATGACGACTTCGATGATGACGACGGAGACGATTACGAACTGGCTGATTCGGACGCCGAGATCGAGCTGCCGGCGGAGATCTCTTCCACGAGGAAGAAAACGTATCGCACGGTCAATTCAGACGATCAGGATGAGCCGGATGAGCGGCCGAAGCCTTCAACACAGCGAAAGAAAAGGCCCGCAAAACGCGTCGAACTTCCATCGGCCAGTGACGAACGCAATGAGCAGCGTCTGAGACTTATTGCCGTCTGTGTTCTGATTTTTGTTTCGGTCGGAGCGATGGTTGCGTTTGCGATCCGAGGTCTGAATCGCGATCACGCAGAGATCGCCATGCGTGACGGACGTGATGTTGGAGAAGCGGCTTTACTAAGACGAGACTTTGCCACCGCGCGGCTGAAACTGGGCGAAGCGTTCCGGGCGACGGAACTGCTTGACGTCGAGGAACAAACCCAGTTAGAGACGAGAGAGTTGTGGCTTCAGGCCGAAGCGGGATTCGGCCTGCTTGACGACACGGACGTCGTTGAGATCGCGATGCTCGCGGAAGAGATGTATCCGGAGCCCGACGATGACGGAAACATTGATGACGAACTCTGGCTGCGGCAGTTTCACACTCAATTCTTCGATCGTTGGCTCTGCATTCAACTGAACCCGGTCCAGACCGTTGCCGGTGACGACGAAATCGGGACGAGAGTTGTGTTTCCAGCAGCGCCGATGATTCACATTGCCGGTGTCGACGAGGTTCTGAAGAAACAGTCTGGCGGTGGTTTGTGGTTCGCCGGACCGCTCAAGTCGTGCCGACCAGATCCGATGGACGATTCTGCCTGGCTGGTCGAATTCGACTCGTCGCGCGTCATTGCGTGTGACAAATCGCAGCCACTTGTTCTGCCGATGCTGTCCGAAGAGGAACAGGCAGCGGTGATTGCAGCGCGGGTTGCGAAGCAGGATTCTTCAGACGAAACGGACATCGAACAGGCGGAGTCTGACAATGAATAGTTCGCCCCGTGAATCCAATTTCGTCCGAAGGTGCGCGACGGCGTTGGCCCTGCTCGTGCTGATCGGGTTCGCCGCGTTTCCGCAGTCGTGTTCAGCCGCCGGTCAGTCAGTCGAAGAGTTTCTCAAGACTAAACCTCGCTGGCCGAAACTGATCGGTACGACTTTTCGCATCGAAGGACGAGTGACGACTGGGGCCGGCACAGTTCTCAAACTACACAAATTGCCGTTGTGGTTTGTTTCTGAAGAGAAGCTTCCCGAGCTGTCGGGCTCGGACCTTGCCGTGGAAGTTGTCGGCCGTCTACGTAAACGTGAGACGGGCGACTTTGAGTTTGAACTGATTACTCTGAAACGGATAGAGTCTGACATTCAGCGAGTCGTTCGACAGCGAGTGGATTTGCCACGCGACGATCCCGAACCGTGGTACGAACTCGGCGACTGGGCGATGAATCGAGTCAGCTTTTACCAGAGCGGCCGTGAGATTGATCGAGCACTCGTTATAGAAGGCCGATCAATTTACCGGATGGCTCTGCGCAAAGAGCGAACGATCATGACCAATCCGACTTACCAGTCGTTAAAGGCGCTTGCGGTCAAGTCTGAAAAATACGGTCTGGGCGATGAGTTCAAGCTGCCGTTGCTCTACGAAGCTCATTACCAGACATGGCATGATACAAGCGTGAAGGCGTCATCAGAAGAACTTGAGACGATCGCTCTTCGGATTGAGAAGGAATTGCCCGACGCTGCCACTCCGGTCGACGAGTTTGATGCCGACTTTGTCAGTGAATGGCGAAAAGGTCCTGTTCGTTCTTACAAAGACTCAGATGAATCTTTGCGACCTCAACTACATCGACTCCTTTATCAACAGGTCATGCTGGAGAGTATCGGGAAGGCCGCTGAAATTGACGGCCGCAACGGTGACGAAATCGCCGCGCGTATTGCAGAGCGGATTCCGGAATTCACGAAGCTGGCCGAGACGTACCGACAGAAAGCCCTCGACTGGAAGATCGAGCATGTCAAGGATCTGTTGCGCGAGGATGCCGTCAGCCTGAGGCAACATTTGATCGATACTGGCGACGAAGCAAGAGCTGATGCGGCCATTCGAGCATGGTTCAGGCCGGTTGAATCTCGACTTCGGCGTCAGGGGGCCGTTGGTCTCATCGAACTCGCGTTCGAATACGAAGACCTGTTTGATGATGGTGACACGGCCGTTCAACTTCTGCTGGAATCTGACCGGGTGAAGCCGGGCTCCAGCTACGTCGCCGAGCGTCTGGAAGGGTATGGCTATATCCGAGTCGAGGGCCGGTGGCGCCGTCAGGGCGACGCCAGTGCCAGCAGTCAATCGCCGATCGACATCGCGATTAAGAACGGACGAGTGATTCGCGGAATGACCTCGGCGCATGTCCGCAGGGCAATGGGCCGTCAGCCAGATTCGATCAGCCGGGTCCTGACTTCTCGCGAAGTGCTCGAATACTGGGTCTATCGGACTCAGTCTGGATCGGGGCTTTCGGTCCGGTTGTCCCGCCCGCTGAATCGGCACGAAGGTATTGTGCGAAGAGTTTTCGATCTTCCCACACGTTAACCCGTTGCGGACTTGAACCGGGATTCGTTTACCCTGCCTGGCGTTCGAAGATTTTTCCGCGGCTGCGAATCTTGTCGGGAATAATTTTTCGCGCCGTGCATCTACTGTCCAGGATGTTGCCTGCCGACACGTTCTTATGAAGGCGTGTCAGCAAGCGATCGCCTCGTGAGAAAACTTCACTTCTGACCCTGTCAGTTTTCTGCTGACGTTCGACGAGCCGGCCGGCTGCGTTGCGACACTGCTGTTTCGTAACTAACTCCCAACTTAAAACTGGAGATCGCTATGCGCGCTCACCTTTCAATCTGCGCGGTCGCTGCGTTGACAATGATCGCCATCGGCTGTGGAAAAACCGAGGGCGATCCAGCCACCTCGACTGCTGAACTTTACGAGTCTGCACTCGCAGCAGGCGCAGCGTCGCCTGCCGCCGACGCATTTGCCTTCGAAGAATCCGGGCCGCCTGTCGCGAACACCGAGGACTACGAGTCCGTTGTCGAGAACAAATTCAGGTCACCGCTCAAGCACCCACTGTCGACGTTTTCGATCGATGTCGACACCGCATCGTATTCCAACGTGCGACGATTCCTGAACGACAACGTTCTGCCGCCCGCTGCTGCGGTGCGAGTTGAAGAGCTGATCAACTATTTCAAGTACGACTACGCACCGCCGGAAGGCGAGCATCCATTCTCGGTCAATCTGGAGATCGCTGCCTGCCCGTGGCAAAGCGAGCACTGGCTGGCTCGCGTCGGTCTGAAAGGGATCGAAATCGATCGAGAGCAAAAGCCGGCGGCCAATCTGGTGTTCCTGCTCGACGTTTCCGGGTCGATGAATTCACCGAACAAGCTGCCGCTGGTTAAGTCAGCGATGAGAATGCTGCTCGACCAACTGGACGAAAACGATCGAGTCGCCATCGCCGTTTATGCCGGAGCATCGGGACTGGTACTGCCTCCAACTTCCGCCGGTGATCGAGGAACCATCCTGACAGCCCTCGAACGCTTAAGTGCTGGCGGCTCGACTAACGGCGGCCAGGGAATCCAACTTGCCTACCAGGTGGCTTCTGAAAACCTGATCGAGGACGGCGTGAATCGAGTCATCCTTTGCACGGACGGAGACTTCAACGTTGGAATCACAGACCGGTCGGATTTGATCAACCTCATTCAGACGGAAGCCAGACGCGGAGTTTTTCTGAGCGTGCTTGGATTCGGAACAGGCAATCTGAAAGATGCCGCGATGGAGCAGCTGGCCGATAAAGGAAACGGCAACTACGGCTACATCGACTCGCTGCAGGAAGCCCGCAAGCTGCTTGTCGAAGATGCACTCGGCACGCTGGTTACGATCGCGAAGGACGTGAAAATTCAGATCGACTTCAACCCACAGCACGTCCAGGCGTACCGGTTGATCGGCTACGAGAACCGCATGCTTCAGGCCGAAGACTTCCGCGATGACAAGAAAGACGCCGGCGAAATCGGAGCCGGACACACCGTGACCGCGCTCTACGAAATCGTACCGGCCGGCGTCGAAAGCCCGGCTTATTCTGTCGAGCCGTCGAAGTATCAGGAAGTCGTGATCGAGTCGGCAGGACCGAGCGACGAAGTGATGACCGTACGGCTTCGCTACAAACATCCCGCAGGCGACGACGGCATCGAATTCCACGTCCCGACCGGAGTCCCCGTTGAAGACTCGCAAGGCTCAGAGGACTTCCAGTTTGCCGCATCGGTCGCCGGGTTCGGAATGCTGCTGCGAGGTTCCGAGTATTCGGGCGCCGCCACTTTCGAAATGATCGAAACCCTCGCCCGAAACGGCATCGGCCAGTCCGACGACACCTACCGCCACGAATTCCTCCGCCTGATCGACACCGCCAAACTACTGAAGTCACCCCACGTCGCCGAGCGGTAACGCATGTTCCGATCTGGTTCGCAGAGCCATAGCCTGCCAGAACGAAGCGCCAGCGAGTGAAACCGTCGTACTTCATTCACTTGCTGTCGCTGTGAGGACATTGTTTCGAACTCATTCCTGAGCCTCCCGGGTGGCTCAGTTGCTCGTCAACCGGGGCGGGGTCGCCAGAAGAGGGCGTGTTTTTGGTCGCGGCCGCGATGACCTTGACTCGACGCACCAGGAGTGTGCTGATGCAGGCATGGCTCCGGGAAAGCGACCGCTTTATTGCGAAGCGTCATTCAGCGCGGGCGGAATCGAGTTGGGCTTCGATCCAGCGCGTCGCGATGCGGGTGGTGGCTTCGGCGATGGTGGGGGCTTGCGCGGTTTTCAGCCAGACGTGGCCGAAGGAGCCGGCTGGGATGCTCGCCGCGACTTCGGGGGGCAGGTCGACGATGGCGGTCACTCGGGGTTCGGTCAGGACGAATTCGGATTTGGAATCGGAACTCGAATTGGCTTTGACAACCAGCGGGCCGCCAGCGGGAGCGGTGAGTGAGGCGTGAAGTGGTGTTCGTGTCGCACCGGGCAGGATGCGGCGGACAGTGCCCTGGGCAAGCCCGACGGAACGAAGTCTAACGTTCACCGTAGTTGTTCCGTTTGAATGTTCTGCGGCAGACTGCAGCCAGCGGGCGTCGTCCTGAGAAATGCTGACTCGCAGCTCTTTGCGTGAATCGTCGCCGATCGCGACGAGTTCTGTTCCCGGTTGAGCGTACGTTCCTTCCGCCCAGACCAGCGATCGCGACATGACTCGGCCGGCGATGGGGGCGCGCACGGTTAACGCTTCGGCCTGTTGCAGCTTTTCGGTCAGCCGCTTCTGCAAGGCCGCTCGATTCTCGGCTTCGACCTGAGCGGCTGCTGTTTCATGGTTTCGGATGGACTGGCTGCGGCGAATGTCGGACTGTTGGATGGCGACTTTGATATCGGCGACTTCGTTGGCGAGTTCTTCGTTTTCCAGTTCGATCAGCAGCTGTCCTTCAGCGACCTGCTCTCCGTCAGCGACATGGATTCGCCGGACGAAGCCAGGAGTTTCCGCTCGCACAACGGCCAGATCCTGGTGATCGAGGATTCCCGGGGCCGTCGCGCCGGCCGGCCAGGGCGTCAGGAACAGGAGGGCTCCCAGTGCTGCAAGACTGGCGGTTCCGAGGACCGTTGCTCGAAGAGACTTTTGCGGATCGAGACGCGTCAGCAGCCAGAGCTTTCGAACCAGCTGCAGAATTGGCCGACCGAACCACAACAGAACTCCAGCGGCGGCGAGAACGATCCCCGCGCCGTGAAACATGACCGATGCGGAAATCAGCAGCCCGACGCAAATGAGCATTCGCCAGACAAATGCCGCTGCTCCGTAAGTCGCCGTGAGCATGGCGTCCTGGTTAGAGCTGCGAACGCTGCCGGTCTTCACTCCGAAGAAGATTCGATTGGCGATCCGCTGTAAGTGTTGAGCGCTGTCGGTGTAAAGGTTCGGACGATCGAGCAAGTCAGACAGGATGTAATACCCGTCAAATTTCATCAGCGGATTTGCGTTGAAGACGATAGTCGTCACGCTCGCCGACCAGATCAGATTGACCAGATGATGCGACAGCAACGGCGAGTCGGTAACGGTCCACGCGATCGCGGCCAGCGAGGCGATTGTCAGCTCGACATAAATCCCCGCAGCGGCCGTTTGAATTCTTTGCCAGCGCGACGGAAAACTCAGCGACGACGTGACGTCGACATAAGCGACCGGCGCCAGCAGGATAAAGATGATGCCTGAGTCGCGGACTTCACCGCCGTGACGTCGGCAGGCCACGGCGTGAGAAAGCTCGTGCACGATTTTCAGGAACAGCCACGAAGCACCCAGCCAGACCCAGTTCGAACGATGCAAAACGGTCGACCAGGAAGATTCAAAGCTGGACCAGTTGCTGGCAATGGCGATCGCAGCGGCAATCCAGATGACGCACGAAACGATGATCGCCGCCCAGGAATGCAGCCACGAGGTCAGCGGCAACAACTTGTTGATGAACGCGTCCGGATTTCCGAACGGCAGCTTCAGCCAGAATGGGTTGAGGCGTTCAACCAGCGTCGTCTTGCGTCGGCCGGTCGTCGCGTTGGAATTCTGCTTTCCCGCTGCGCCTACTTCGCAAACTTCGGCGAGATCGTTTTCCAGCAACCAGACGACGATCGAAGTTGCCTGATCTTCAGAAAACGCGTCCGGTCCGTAACGGCGAGCGGTCAGGCTGACGGCTTCGCCGATTGTCGTGTCGCCATCCAGCAGCGACATAAATGCGTACTCGGTAACGCCGATGCGGAAGTACCGACCGGAGTGACGGGCCTCGATCTGGTACCACTCTTTCCAGCGGCCTCGGCGCGGAATGAAAACCAGGTCGGTACGCAGGCAAATTCTGCTGTGAAGTAGTTCGCGGGTTGACGAATCGAGTGCTGGCTGGGTCACTCTACCACCCCATCCAGAACAGAAACGCTTCGTAGGGTTGGTGGAAAACGATCCAGCCCATTGGTTCAAAGCCGCTGCCAATACTCGCGTTGCCGTGCATGCCGGGCAGCAGTCGACCGTCAGGATTGTCGAACTCGACTTCGCCGATAAAAACGTGTTCGTCGTCTTTCATCTCAGAACGAGGGTGAATGCAGATGAGCAGACCTGTCAGCGAGCGGCCGCGGACACCTTCGAGAGACACGCTGACGTCCTGTCCGACTTCGACGTGTGCGATGTCGGTTTCCGGGATCGCAATTTCGACAACCATCCGATCGATCGGGGCGATTTCGAACATCGTGTCACCGGTCGCCAGTGGGATTCCTTCTGAACGTTTCAGGTCGCCGTCGATGACCAGACCGGCGATCGGGCTACGGATTTCAAGATTCTCGCTGCGGTGAGTGAGCAATCGCTGACGCAGTTTCAGACGCTCCATTTCGTACCGGGCCAACTGGGCGTCGGCTATGTCCTGTTTGGCAAGATGTGAATCTCGTTCTTTAGAAGCGCGATGATGCTCTGCGTCGGCTCCTGCGAGTTCGAGATTGATCTCTCGATCGTCCATGCGAGCGAGCAGTTGGTTTGCCTCGACGACGTCGCCGGGCTCGACGAGTGTTTCATCGAGCGTCCCGTCAAATGGGGCGGCGATGAAACGGCGAGTCATTGGTTGCAGTTCGCAACTACCGCCAACGTTGTGCGGAATTGGAATCGCGCACAGACCGGCCATGATGGCAATTCCAAACGTCATCGTCCGGCGCGGAGAGCCGCCAAGCTTCTTGACAAGACTGTCCAGCGAACGTTTCCAGGCCGGACGTTCGGCACGTTTGACGAGATTCAGCGTTTCGGCGAGCCGGTATTCGCAAGCGCGAACGAACTGCCGTGTCGCCGGAGTTTCCATCAACGACTTGTCACCGAGAAACAGCCAGGCTCCAAAGATCGAACCGTCACGATTTCTCAGCGGAGCCCCGATGACGCATTCAGCAATTCCGTCGTCGACCAGTCGTCGGTGTGTCATCAGTCCGGTTCGGTGAGTCTCGACTTCCGGCGGCCAGACCGAGTCTTCATCGCGAATGACGATCTCGTCGAACGCCGCTTCGATGGCGGATTTAGCATCGGTGTTGAGCGATGCCCGACGGTCGCCTGACGTTGCTCGAAGACGGCAACTGGCGTTCTCCGAGGCGATCGTTCCAAGGGCGACTTGTGGGCAGCCGGTGTGCCTCGACATTTCGTCGACCAGCGTCTGGCACGCCTGTTCGAAGTTCGCTGCTTTTTCCAGTCGGGCGGCGAGGTCGATGATGGCGGCGGCGGCGGCGAGTTCCTGTTCAGCGGCGATGCGGCCGCGGTCGGTCAGGGAGTGTCCGAGGATCAACGCGGCGAGTTCAATCTGGCCGGCCAGCCACGCCGGTGATTCACGACCGATTCGAAACGCTCCGACAAGGCAGCCGCCTGAAACCGGATCTGCCTGAACCGGTGACGCGATGACGATCCATGATGAACCGTCGCGAGAGACTCCGCACGTTTCCGTGACTCGCGAAGCGGCGGCACGGGCTGCGGTTTCAGTGAGCTCCTGCTGAAGGTCGGGGCTGTCGTCTGCCCGAAAAACTTCCGGCTTTGCAGCGAGTCCGCGTTGTCCTTTTTCAAACCACGCAAGCGCTTCAAGCAGCCCGGCGCGACTAAGAACGGCGGCCATCTTTGATAGCGCCGGAGTGTTGTCGTCGGATTCGGAGAGGCACTGCGGCAGTTGCCGAAGTACGGTCAGTAGATGTGCAGCCGCATTCCCCGACCCGCCACCTTGTTGAGGAAGCGAGTCGACGATGAATTCAGAGAATCCGGCAGCTCCATCGTTTGGCTCGCTGGGAACGCCCTGCGCCGTAGATGCCTGCTGCGAAGCTGGTGTGCTAACGCGTTCGCTCATTCCTACTGACGTGCTCCTGGGCGAAGACCTTCAGCAAGATTGTCTTTCGCACCGTCAGAAGCGAGGAAACATTTCGCTCCGCTGCGAATCTTGTTACCGGGATTCGGAATTTCGACTTTGACTCGCACTGTCTGGCTGTCGGCGCTGATGACCGGCGAAACCAGTTCGACCTTCGCAGTGACGGGCTTCGTGACACCGTCGATTTTGACCGGTATCGATTGTCCTTTTCGAATCGACTTCACACTGGCAACCGGAACCGAGAACGTCGCACGCAGCGGATTCAGCTGAACGATCGTCAGGACCACCGGGTCAGCTGGCGAAACGAATTCGCCGATGTCGCGGTAAAGCTGGGTGACGACCCCGTCGATCGGCGAGCGTATCGTCCGCAGGGCGAGCTGCAGTCGCATTCGTTCGTATTCCAGCCGTTTGATTTCGAGCTGCTCACGCACTTGCAGAACGCGGGCTTCGGCAACTTCGAATTCAAGCAGAGCGCGATTGACCTCTTCTTCGCTGGCATTTTCGTTGAGTCGGAGTGCCTGAAGTTTGGTCAGTCTTTCGGATCGAAGTTTCAATTCCGACTCAGCCGACTTCAGACCACTGACCGAGTCTCGGTGGGCTCGGGCGATCTCCACGCCTGCTTTCAGGACATCCTGATTCAGAGCGGCGAGAGCCTGATCCTTCTCGACCGGATCGCCTTCTTCGACGTTCAGTCCCATCACGATTCCCGATTCCGCCGCAGCGAGATTGATCGTGCGATAAGGCTCGGTGAAACTCTGAATATCGTCGGCAAGACATTGGCCTCCGACGAAAAACAGTGCCAATGCTGCGGCGGCAGCTTTGCTGGTGTTCCGCGTTGCGGCCAGCACGCGATGAAGTGTCGTTCCGCCAGTCATGATGCTTCTCCATTAATTCGAGACATGACGACATCCCGTCGTCCATCGTCGAGAAACAAAGCCCTGCGTTGCAGAAACTCGGCACGTTCTGCCTGCAATTGCACTTTGCGAACCGACGACGACATGTCGACGGAGACTTCGCCTTTGTTTGCTTTTGACTTAGTGATCGTTCGAGACAGCCAGTCGCCATGCCGAGTCAGCAGGTCATCATCCGCTGACAGAAAGAACGCGGCCGAACCCGGTTCGCCCTGCCGTGCCGCTCGACCGACTAACTGCCGGTCAATTCGACTGGCATCGTGGTGCTCCGTGGCGAGCACGCAGAGACCGCCTCGTTTGAGGCTTTCGGAGTCGAGGCGAATGTCCGTGCCACGGCCCGCGATGTTTGTGGAAATGGTCACGGCCCCGACTTCGCCGGCGCGAGAAATGATCTCGGCTTCGTCGGCGTCCTGCTTGCCGTTCAGAACTTCGAAAGGAATCGACAGGTCTGTCAGGCGTTCTGCCAGAATCTCGCTTTTTGCGATCGACCGGGTTCCTGCCAGCACCGGCTGC
The DNA here is from genome assembly GCA_047611045.1 of Planctomycetaceae bacterium. Taxonomy (GTDB): domain Bacteria; phylum Planctomycetota; class Planctomycetia; order Planctomycetales; family Planctomycetaceae; genus JABMPE01. The sequence continues at coordinate 10,498 of JBLFXD010000061.1, forward strand.
CCGGCGTCGTGAAGCTGTTTGATTTGTGTGGCGAGGGCGGCCCATTTTGCGTCGGCGTTTGCAAAGACTCGTTCGGGCAACAATTTCCGCTGACTGGGTTTTCGCAGAGGGATTCCGGAAACGGACAGCCGATAGAACTCGGAGAATTCATGTTCGCTGCCCGTGGCCGTTCCCGTCATGCCACACAGCATCGGGTACAGTCGAAAGAATCGCTGTTTGGTGATTCGAGCGAGGCCCTGTTTCTCGCCGGTGATCGGCACGTTTTCGCGAGCTTCGATGGCCTGGTGAAGTCCGTCCCGCCAGGTTCGGTCTTCGAACAGGCGACCCGTTGATTGATCGACGATGACGACCTCTTCATCGCGCACGACGTATTGAACGTCTCGCCGAAACAGCATTCGAGCGCGGATCGCCTGCTCAGCGTAAAGATTCCACGGCCGCAGCAGACACTTCAGCGGAGCGCTGTCGGTCGCTTCCCAGACTCGCGTCTTGCCGGCTTCGGTCAGGTTGATTGAACCGTGCCCCGAGTCGACGTGAAAGTCGTGCCCTTCGAGCAGATCGTTAGCAAGGTGCATCGCTGCAAGATGTGCCTCCGCGTCCGTCGCGAGCCCGTCCGGTTGCCCACTGAGCAGCAACGGGGAACCGGCGTCGTCAATGAGCACGTTGTCGATCTCGTCGACGATCGCGACGGCGAGTTCGCGTTGCATCGTTGTCTGCAGAGACTGCTCGCGTCCTCGTAAGAGTCCGAGAAAGTCCTCACCGAGTCGTGTCTCTGGCTTCTGCCGCAGCGTGAGCTGATCTCGCAGGTAGTCGAATCCGAATTCCGCACCGGCTCCGTAAGTAATGTCACAACGGTAGGCGGCGGATTTTTCTGCCGGTTGCTGCTGCGAGCTGATGTGGCCGCACGATGTATCGAGAAACTCGAACAACGGCCGCAACTGTTCGGAGTCGCGTTGCGAGAGGTACTCGTTGGAAGTGTTGACGTGAACTCCGCGACCGGCCAATGAGTGAATGAAGGCGGGAATCGCGGCGGTGAATGTTTTGCCTTCGCCCGTCGCCATTTCCGCAACGGATCCGCGTGCCATCGCCAGACCCGCCAGCAACTGCACGTCGTAAAGACCGTATCCCAAAGTCTCTTGAGCGGCAACACAGGCCAGACCGCACGCCTCAATCAAAACCTCATCGGACAGCCACCCCGGCTGACGTTGAAAACGCCGTCCGCGAAGTTCGTCAGCTCGGTCTTTGAGTTCCTGCTGGCTGGCATTGGAAAGATCCGTTTCACGACGACGAATCGCGGCAACAAGCGCAGGGTCAGATCGCGCCGATCTGGCGGCGCTCCGACTCTGCCGATGTTTTGTTGCGAATCCGATCATGGTGCGGTGCAAACCTGGAATCTGTTTGGAAGCGAGAGTTGGTTAAGAAACCCGACGTGTCGTGCGATGCAGATTTTTGAATTTGCAACCAGCTTTAGCTGGTGGGTTCTGTTAGTCGACTCCTGGTTAGCCGGCTTCAGCCGGACTTTTCCACATGGCTTCAGCCATCGTCTCGCCCTGGTTCCTCCACACCATTCCATTCGAGTCGATCGTAGATTCGCCCAGAGGCATGGTGCTCCTTCTGTTTCGCGATGTAGTTCAAAATCCACGGGAGATTGTTCTTGCCGAAACTCACAATTCCATAGCCTCGCTGCCAGTGCAGGATCTTGTCATTGACCTGGCTGTTGATGTCGTGCGAGCTTCCACCTTTGAGTTGTTGGACAAGTTCGCTGATGGTCACGGATGGTTCGAGGCTGATTGCGAGATGAATATGGGTTGGCGTACCGCCGATGCCGTGAAGCCAGACGCCCTTGGTCTGTTTAATTCTCGTCGCGATGTGGGAGTAGACCTGCTTCTCAAGCTTGGGATTCAGGAGTGGCATGCTCAGCTTTGTGTGCCAGTTGAGATGCAGGAAGATCTCGTGGTACACGTGGCTTGACATGGCTGAAGCCCTGGTCGGAAGTCCGGCTGAAGCCGGCTGGTGTCTTGTTCTGAGTCGGAAACCACCAGCTAAAGCTGGTGGCAAAAAGAGGTGCTATTGAGACTGTGTTTCTTTCGTCAGACTGATTGACTGTCTGCTGTTCACGGTGGTTGACTGCCCCATGCTGACCGACCGTCCGTCACCTGCTCGGGTCGGGTAACGGGATCACGGAGTATCCGGTTTCGGGAATGGCAGATGGCTGGGGCAGGACAGAGCGGGTGGCGGCGTGGGGTGTCGCGGCAGATTGTGCCCTGGGGAGTACAGGCAAAGGCGGTGTCAACTTTGCGTTGGCGGGTTTTGGAGCTGGCAGGGCGGGGCGTTGACCGACTGGCTGTGGGAGGGAATTCGGTTGAGCGAGTCCTCGCGGCGCGGGTGTCATGAATGAGACGGGTGAGTTTCCGCAGTCGCAGGACAACAGGATGCCCGATGCTCGTTTCAGACGGACGACTGAAAGCACATAGGCAACCTGAGCTTCGACGAAATCCTGTTCTTCCATCGCGACGCGTTCCTGAGCGTCCAGCAGGTCTTCCAGCAGAAAACTTGTTGTCTGGTCATTTCCCGGCAACAGCCGCCAGCGTTCCAGCAGGTAGTTGGCTTCGGTGTCCGCAGCGATCATCGACTGGAATCGGCTGAGCATTTCCTGGTACGACGTTTCGAATTCTCGAACGGCCAGCTCGACTTCCGACATGCCCGACTCGACCGATGCTTCAAACTCTTTCAGCGTCTTCGCCACTTCCCATTCACGTTTGGCATAGCGAGCTTTCGCGGCGCGATTGCCGAGCGGGTACTGCACCATCAGGCCCACGGTGTAACCCGGTCGGCCATCGCGAAATTGCTCGGACCAAGCGGTGTCGATCTGGCGTTTGCCGCGCAGTCCAGCAACGTAGGTCCCAAGGACAAGGTCCATCTTTGGAAGAAGTTCATTCTTTGATACTTCCAGGCGAACAGCCGTTTCTTTCATTTGTGTGATGGCGCGTCGAATGTCCGGACGATTCTGCAGGGCGGTTTCGACAGAGCCTCGCATCGACACTGTCAGGTGTTCTGACATCGGAGCTTCGACTGGCAGCAGCTCGACGACGGTGCTTTGTTTCAGAGCGGGCGAGTTGACGAGCAGTCTCAAACGAGATTCGGCGTTGCGTACTTCCATGTCGGCTCGTGCGATTTCCGACCTGCGGCTGGCGATGGCAGCACGAGCCCGCAGCACCTGTCGTCTTACCGAGTCGATGCCTTGCCGAGCGGTCAGTTTCTGCTCAACGTCGATGGCTCGGCGGAGTAGTCGTTCTTTTTGAAGTCGTACAGCGCGAGCTCGATAGAGGTTCCAGTAGGTCGTGTAAACTTCCAGAAGGTGATCCTGCAGACTGTCCTGCAGCTCGTCTTCGGAGATTTGGTGATCCAGCATCGCGAGGATCGTTCGACTTTCGTTGTAAGTCTGACCCGCTCCTCGAAGTAACGGCTGAGTGAAGTTCAGTTCGAGTCGCGATGTCCCTTGTTGCCTCGGTGTGAAGAATGTTGAGTTGTTGTCCTGCAGGCCGAAGTTCTGCGTGACGTCGAATGTTCCACCCTGGGCGAGTCGCTTCTCAACACCGAACCGACTGGTGAGGTGCTTGTCGGTAAAGCGGTCCGAGTTGTCGCCCGTAGTCAGTGAGTTGCCAATTGGGTCATTACTGTCGTCGAACTTCGTTTCGAGGAACGATTGCCAGTCGAATTCGGCAGCCTCTTCGAGAATTTGAGTTTCGCGAATAATCGGGTCGATGCGGAAGGCTGTGACCTGAGGCGAGTGTTGGATCGCGGAGAAAATGAGCGATTCAACGTTGATTGGATGAGTCGCCGGTGCGCTCCGCAGTGGCTTGTTGATGACCTCTTCCCACCACGGTGCGTAGTCGCGTGGCAGTTCAACAAGTTGGCCGGACTCTCTCGGCAGTGCGGCACTTGTCGGATAGCCGTTGGCTCTCGCGGCGTAGGGATTGATCAGCGACTCGGCCGGAATCCGGTTGACGTCTTCGCAGTCGGGACATGAATCGAAACTGACTCGCTGAATCGACTGAACCGGTCGGCTTTGCGGGCCGGACCATTGTCCCACTGTGACGTAGTTGCGAGGTGTTACGGATTCGGCATAAGCCTGAATGACCTGGTTGTTTTGTCCGGCGTGGCCAGCGGCCAGCACGTCTTGAGTTTGTCTCGGCGATGGCTGCGGTGACGGAAGATTCGCACGAGACGGTGTTGGCAATTGGGAATTCGAGGGCTGTGCCGGTGCCGCCCCAAAAGGATCGGTCACGCGGCTTAACGCAGGTCGTTGCGTTGCTTCGAAGGGCTTTGTAATAACCGGCAGTTGTGACTGAGTCGGCTCGAACGATGCTTGCGGCGGTGCGTTCGTCGCGTCTGATGGTTGAGCCGCCGTCGCGTTGAGTAGCGGTCCGCCAAACGCGAGAGCCGGATTCAGCAGATCGTTGGACGTCGCTCGCTGTTGATACGTTGACGTCTGCTGCGGCGCGGATAAAAAGCCGG
>JBLFXD010000062.1:0-14943 GCA_047611045.1 Planctomycetaceae bacterium
TCGTCTGCCAGATTTGATTTCCGCCGAGGCTCAACGCCGTCGTGTAAACTGCCCCGTCGTGCAGAAAGTTGATGAAGACTCGTTCGCCGTCGCAGGCCGGGCTCGACGAAGCCATTGTCGCTTTCTTGTTCATCTTCTTCGGCGAGACGCTGGTGTGCAGGTCGGTTTTCCAGATCTGCTTACCGTTGCCTCGGTCGTAGCAGATGATCGATTGAACGTGGGTGTCGTCAGCGGCTGTCGCCAGGAAGACTCGATTGCCCACAATGATCGGTGAACCATGTCCGCGTCCTGGCACCGGAGCTTTCCAGACGACGTTCTTCTCCCCGTCCCACGAAAGCGGCGGCGTTTGATCTGCCGAACCGTGCCCATTCCGCTCCGCCCCCCGCCACCATGGCCAGTCCGTCTTTTCGAACTTGATCGGGTTCAGCGGAACCCGACGAACGATGTCTTCGGCCTGGGCTGCAATCAGGAAAAGCGAATTCGAAAACAGGATCACAGCGGCAATCAAACGTGGCATTGGAACGTTCCTCGGCTGGAATTTCTCGTGAGGGGGGAGAAGGGTAGGGGGGCAGCATTACTCTTAATAGGGGACGTTTCAGAGTATGAGGTCTACGGTCCGTTGGCCAGAGTTCGGACCGGTTAACAAACTGATCCCGCAATCGACAACAGACGAGTGCGCGGTCGCCCGCAATACGCTGAAAGCGTTCTACCCAATAGCCAGGGGTCGCCGCATAGCGGCGCACCCCTGGTTGATGTGTCGAATTAGTTTTTACCCTGCAAGGGTTACACAAATCGAGCAAGCTGTAGAACGCTTTCAGCGTACAGGATTGCGATTCTTCACGATCCTGGGGTGGCGCTTCGCTGACCCCAGGCTAATGGGTCAAACGCCTGCGGCGTAATCACCTCAGCCGGCGAAATGCCGGTCGCTGAATGTACGATTAATTTCTGTGCCGATCCTCAGCAGATCATCACCATCGAGCCACCCTTCACGAAGACTGCGTCTGACTGATCCGTCGGAATCTGGTCGTTGCCATCTCGCTTCGGATCAGGTAACTGACTCAACCTGGTCTTGACCGGATTTCCTGAAAACCGCTATCTCACCGCTCCCTTCCTCTGGGATCGATTCTCGATTCCGCACGTCATGCCTTCCTGTGGCACCGTTTCTGGTGAGATTTCCCCTACTTCTAATTTGCCTGTGCGCTCTGGTTCTGTCTGAGTCTGCGCCTCGATGTGTTGCGCAGCAGACTCGTGACGGTTACGGGCTGATTGCGCCCTGGGAAACTCCGGCTCCGACGAATCTGAACGTGACTCCGGCGCAGCAGTCGTTGCGGCAAAGTGGGACGCCGGTCGGATTGGGCGAACCGATGGACCCCATCACCGGGTTGCCGTTGCGGATGACTTCTCTGGCAAACTCGAATGGGACCGGTCTGGCTCCGCGGATTGCCGACGGAACTCCAGAAGTCCCCGTTCCCATCACAGCCGAGCCGGATCGGCCGGGAACGCCGTCGACTCATCGAGCCGACACAGCTCGAACATTGCCTGGGCGAATGCACCAGCAGACGACTCCACCGCCGGGACCGATTCTTCGCCCGGAGATTCTCACCCCTGCTTTGCCTGCACCGCCTCAGAATCCACTGATCCCGCCGTCAATTATCGACCCGTTTCAGCACCAGGATCTTCACCAGAACGGCGGGCCAATTCGATTTGATGGCGGAATCGAAATCCCCGACGGCGGAGACGGATTCAAGTTTCCGACTCTGCCCGAAGCCAATCCGTTCATTCCGTTGCCACGGATGGATCCGGCATTGTTCGACGCTGGCAATCGCGACGGAGAACTCGACTGGATCGACCTCATCGAAGAGTACGCCGGGCGAGCGACTCGCAGCGACATTCCTCGCGACCCTGCTCGGACCGCGCCGCACGACCGAAGCTGGTTGCGATGGGAACACTGGCACGCCGACCTGGCGATCGACGGCAGCGGGTCGGACAAGTTGGGTCTGGCGTCGCTGTACGGTGGCGTGACGGTTGGGCTCGCCAAGTTTCGAGGCATCACGGTGACGCCGTCGATCGGAATTCACAAAGGACTCGGAACAGCAAAGACGAAGCTCGAAAAAGAGCTGGTGGATCTGCAGGTCGAAGTCGCGTGGATGCACCAGCTCGACGAGCGGTGGCGAATGCGTACGGAGCTTGCCGCCGGCATCTACAGCGACGGCGATATTGACAAAAAGCTGGACGCTCTTCGCGTGACCGGAATGTCGCTGTTTACTTACGAAGCCAGTCGCGACATCCAGGTGGTTCTGGGCGCTGCGTTTTTGAATCTCGAAAACCAGGAGTTCTACCCAGTCGCCGGAGTCATCTGGCAGCCTCACGACCACCTCCAGTTCGAGATTCTGTTTCCCGAATGGAAGCTCGCCGGTTTCGTCAAGAAGCAGAAAGAGGGCGAGATCTGGTCCTACATCGGCGGCGGCTTCTTTGGCCGAACATGGCGGGTTCAGCGCACCAGCGGAGCGGAAGACCTTGCCACGTTCTCAAACTGGCGAGTGCATCTTGGCTGGGAAAAGCGGCACATCTCCGGCATCACGTACTTTGCCGAGATCGGCTACGTTTTCGATCGCGAACTCCGGTACCGATCTCACGTCGGCAATTTCGATGCTGACGATCTCGCGTTCGTCCGAGCCGGCATGCACTTCTGATCGCCGGCCACGTCAAGACGGGCCATCGAACGATTTGCCTTTGGTAACCTGATGTGTGAGCGAGGGGGACAGATTCATCAAGGAATCTGTTGATCCTAGCCCTCGCTTACGCTCTTTGAAGTTGCACAGTTTTGAGGCTCAGTGTGGCTGAAAGCCATTTTTCACCGTAGCCTGGGGCACCGCCCCAGGATTCCTTCGTTCCGAAATCCTATTGGCCGAAGGCCATACTCACTGACATCGCTGCATGACGTGAATATGGCCTTCGGCCAAAAGGGCCTTGTTTTTCCGGCTCCCTGGGGCGATGCCCCAGGCTACGGTGAAGAATGGCCTTTGGCCAAATCTGTTGCTGTCCGAAACTGCGCAACTTCAAAACTCACGCTTCGGGTTTCCCTGTTCCGAGACGTGGCGTTTCTTCGTACCCTCATGACCCGGAAGCTGCCGGCGACCGAGCGTGATGCGGCGACAATCTGGCCGCTCACCGGATTCTCAAACCTTGTTGAACGGAGAGTTTGTTATGGCACGTTTCACCTTAGCGCTGTTTGTTGCGTGCGCGATTGGAACAGGCTTCGCCACTGCTTTTGACGAGGCATCCGACAGAAATGATCCACTGAAAGACGCCACTCGCGAAGAGCTTGGAATTAAGATAAATCAGCTTGAACTCGAAGTCGCTCACCTGAAATTTGCGCAGAAGAAACTGGCAGCACAGCAGAAGGTGCTGCCAAAATGGTGGAATCTTACAACGACTCTCGGCAATCAGGCTTGGCCCGTTACACCTCAGTTGCCACCAGGCCTGCTTGATTTGCCTGAGCATCAGGGCCTCGGCCGCGACGGATCTCACTACCCGACGATGCCCAACACAAATCGAACTCCACTTTCGGACATGCCGAAAGGCACGTCGGCTCGGCAGTTCAACGGCATGACCGTTTACAACGTCCCATGCACGTTCCGAACGGTCAATGGCGTTCCGGACTACGCCGGTGCGACGGGCGTTGCTCCTCCGCCGAGCGTGGCGGCCTATCTAGACGTCATTCGCCAGGCTGAATCGAAACGGCAGCTCGAGTTACAGCGTTTCTATCAGCGTAAGAACAGTTCGATTCAGCGAAAGCGGACGGAGAAACCGCTGCCGATGAACACGTCGTCGGCTGCGTCGTTGAGTCCGTAGCCGGCTCGGATGTCGAACTGAACGTCGTTCGAAAGCAGGTACGTAAAGCCGCCGTTGAGGTAGTGCTCGGGCTTCACGCCGCCGGTGGCCGCGTGCGGAAACAGGCCGTACCACTCAACGTAGCCACCGGCTTCATCCGTCAGGCCGAACGCCGCCGTCGCCGACTGTGCCCATTCCGTGTAGGCATCGCCCGTGTCGTTGACGGCTCGATTGAACTGCGTGCTGCCGGCGACTGAAAGCTCGTCACTGAGAGCCCACGAGTAGAGCCAGTTGACTCCCGGCAGTGTCTGGTTGTTGGTGAAAGCGCTGCTGCCCGACGGGACGGTCATTTGCGGCAGAATCGCCATCTCGGGAAGGATGCCTTCCTGCGGTGTCAGTCCGATTTTGAAGCCGAGATACAGGTCTTCCGTTCCCGATGTCGTGTTATTAGGCCCGCCCGCCGGGTTTCGTTCTTCAATGGTCGGGAAGGCGGCGAAGCGAAATTCGAGCCAGTCGGCCAGAATCCCGTACCGAAACAACGGCTCGCCGATGCTCTGCGAAATCGTTTCGTTGCCGTTGTCACGGTTTTGCGTGTAGGTGTATCCGAACTCGATCTGCAGGACTCCTTTGCCGACCGTTGACGATGCCTCGGTGAAGTCCGGTCGGTCGGTGATCAGCGGCTCATCGAGGTTTGGTCCGCCGATTTCACCCGAGCCATAGCTCCATCGCATCAGTGTTCCGGGTCCGTTGTCACAAGGCGGCGACGACAGCGCGTCCCAAAAGTTCAACACCGGGCATCTCGATTCCGAATCGCTGCAACCGGCTCCACAGCCAGCCCGGCCCGCGCCGCACGAGGCCTTCGAAGAGCAGTCACCAGCTCCACAAGCCTGCGAACATTTCGCCGAGCAGCTCGCTGCTGACGTTTGGATGAACGAGTCAGCACACATTTCCGTCGGAATGCGGTTTGCGAATGGCGAATCCTGAGCAGAAGCACTGCCCATGACGAAAGTCGCGATGATTAGTGCGGCAGCTGACGGGCACCCGAACAGGCTTCGGCCGGCCGCGATTGTAGATTTCTTCATCAGATGTAACCCTTCCTTGAGTCGACCAGGCCAGCATCGTGCTCGGCCGGTGCCGTTCGAATAGCTCAGCATCAGTTTGCCGAGCCGTTGAGCGTCGCTGTCAAATTCGCTGGTCATCGCTGAGCGCGTCGTTCGGGCCGGCAGTTTCTCTTCAGCAGGTGCAACTGCTATAACGGCCCGCGATTTTCGCTTTCTTTTAGTCATCGGCATAATTGCCTCAAGCGGTTAAGCCAATCCCTGGATTTTTTGAGTCGTCAAAAACTGGAGTCGTCCGTTGGGCAGGCAGCCACCAATTTACAACGCTGAAGATCGAGAATTCCTGCGAGCCGCGAGTCGCTTCAACGCAGAGCTGATGGACTTCATCCGGCCGCACGCGAAGCCCGGCGTTCGGACGATCGACCTCGACAAGATGCTTGAGGAATACACGCTTGACCACGGACATACGCCAGCTTGCCTGGGGTATGCAGGCCCGCCGGGAGCACCGCCGTATCCCAACGTCAGTTGCATCAGCGTAAACGACGTCGTCTGCCACGGAATTCCCAACGAGTACGAGCTGCAGGAAGGCGACATCGTCAACATCGACCTGACGACGATCGTCAACGGCTGGCACGGCGACCAGTCGGAAACATTCCTGGTCGGCGAGGTCTCTGACGAAACGAAACGCCTGGTCCAGGTGACGTTCGAATCGCTTTGGGTCGGCATCCGAGCCATCGAGCCCTACGGCAAAATCCGCGACATTGGTGCCGCCATTTATAAGTACGCGACCGAGCGAGAATTCGAAATCGTCCGTGATTACCAGGGACACGGCATCGGACGAAGCTTCCACCAGGAGCCCGGCGTGCCACACTTCTGGTTCCGAGGCAGCCGAGCCGGCAGCCAGATCGTTCGACCTGGCATGTGCTTCACGATTGAACCGATGCTCAACCAGGGAACCTGGAAGACCGTGCTCGACAAGTTCGACGGCTGGACTGTCCGAACGCTCGACGGCAAGCTGACCGCCCAGTTCGAACACACCATCCTGATGACAGACGAAGGCCCCGAGATCATGACGCTGACCAAAAACGGCCCTCAGGAAGGTCATCAATTCTGATTGTCTGTTCGGCAATAAGCTGGAAAAGTTAAGCCGCAGATGGGCGCAGATAAACGTAGATGACTTAACTGATCTGCGTTTATCTACGCCCATCTGCGGCTTTTAAAATGCCAGAACACGGAATGTTGATTGGGAAAGATCGCCTCTGCTGACGACTCAATACATCCCACTGCAAAGGTCTTCGAAATGTTCGCACTTCTTGCCACGTTGTTGACTCCTCTTGACGAGTTGTCCCGTTGGCTCGGCAACTACGATTTTCTGCCCTTTCTTGCCACATTGCCAATCGTTGTCGTCGGGTTGTTCCTTGTCGTGCTGCGGTGGCCGGCAAGCCGAGCGATGCCGCTGTCTTATCTGACGGCTATCGTTCTCGCTGTGTTTGTGTGGAAAGTGCCTGCGGTTCAGGTTGCCGTCGCGTCGGTTCATGGACTGATTCTGGCCGCGTCGCTGCTGTACATCATCTTCGGCGCGATTCTGCTGCTGAACACGCTGCAGGAAAGCGGAGCGATTCGCGCGATCCGCAAAGGGTTTACTGATATTTCACCGGACCGCCGCGTTCAGGTCATCATTGTTGCCTGGCTGTTTGGTTCGTTTATCGAAGGCTCGGCGGGGTTCGGGACTCCGGCAGCCGTCGCCGTTCCGTTGCTCGTCGGGCTGGGCTTTCCCGCGATGGCCGCCGTCGTTGCCGGGATGATGATTCAAAGCACTCCGGTTTCGTTCGGAGCGCTCGGGACGCCGATTATCGTCGGAGTCGGCAACGGACTGGCCGGTGATCCCGGCGTCATCGAATTCGCTGCCGCACAAGGTTTCGCGTCATCAGGTGAGGCGCTTCCGCCGGCGTTTCTGGCAAGCATCGGCGCGAAGGTCGCGATGTTGCACGCCGTTGCCGGGACGTTGATTCCGCTGTTCGTCGTTTCTTTCATGACGCGTTTCTTCGGACCGAACCGATCGTTCGCCGACGGACTCCGCATCTGGCCGTTCGCGATCTTCGCAGCGTTGTCGATGACGTTGCCGTATCTCGCTGTCGCTGTCTTTCTTGGTCCTGAGTTTCCATCACTGATCGGCGGGCTCTGCGGATTGGCGATTGTCGTCACCGCCGCGCGAAAGGGCTTCCTGATGCCCAAAGGCGAGCCGTGGGATTTCGCGCCGCGAGAGACCTGGGACGCCGACTGGAACGGCACGATCGAACTCCACGAAGCGGAATCGTCCGAGCCGACGATGAGTCTCGTCAAAGCCTGGCTTCCGTACGTTTTTGTGGCGGGTTTGCTGGTCGCAACTCGCGTTCCCGAGCTGGGCATCAAGAGCCTGCTTCAGTCCGTACAGCTATTGGTCAATTGGGACACCGTCGTTCCTTCGTCGATGGCCGCTGAAAAACTGATGAAGATCACTTCGAAAGTGCAGCCGCTGTATTTGCCCGGCTCGATCTTCATCGTCGTGTCGGCCCTCACGTTCGCGCTGCATCGAATGTCGGGAGCAGCTTACGGTCGAGCGTGGCAATCGTCCGGCAAGACAGTGCTGAAAGCGTCCGTCGCGCTGGTCTTTACCGTGCCGATGGTTCAGGTCTTTATTAACTCGCACAACGGATCAGGCGGCTACGAAAAGATGCCGCTTGTCCTTGCCGAAGGAGTCGCCAATCTAACCGGAGCGGCGTGGCCGATCTTCTCGCCGGTGATCGGCGGGCTGGGAGCGTTCGTCGCGGGCAGCAACACGATCAGCAACATGATGTTTTCGCTGTTCCAGTTTAACGTCGGGACTCGCATCGGAGTCTCCCCGGACTGGATCGTCGCCCTGCAGGCCATCGGCGGCGCGGCCGGCAACACAATCTGCGTTCACAACGTGGTTGCCGCTTCGGCGGTTGTTGGTCTGATCGGCAAAGAAGGAGCCGTCATCCGCAAGACACTCTGCGTCTTCGCCTACTACGCCCTGATTCCCGGCTGCCTGGGATACGCCATCGTCTGGAGCGGGTCGAAGGGACCAATCAACGCCGGCAGCATTCTGTTCGCTGCGTCGCTTCTTCTTCTGGTTTCCTTCGCCGTGATTCAATGCAGAAAAGTTAGGACCACGGAATGACACGGAAGGCAAAACCTGTTTCCGTGTATTCCGTGACTTCCGTGGTTCATTTCTAAATATTGCCATCCGTAGGGCCGGTTCCCACCGGCCATTTCGATTCAGACTTTGTTGGCCGGTAGGAACCGGCCCTACCTGGCTGAAATCAGGCGGATATTCTCTGAGTTAAAGAATGCCGAGGTGATCCTTACTTTCGCGACTGACGCAATGATCAATTACCTCAGCGAGAGCGAAGTCACACAGAAGATTCTTGGAAGAATTGGACTCGAACTAACGGCCGACCAAATCACTATTAGGAAGCAGATGCGCGAATGGCGGCAAGCCATCCAGTTGCTACTACACGGGGAGATCCAACAAAAGTCAGGAGCGAAATTCTACACACCGTTTTTCATCCGATCGCCCGACGAGCATCGCGATTTCTGGCTGATTCATTTATCGGGCCAATCGAAGGCTCGTGACGTCATGGTGACTCAGCATTGGGCTGAGAGAACAAGCTTTGCTCACTACGGTGGTTCGGGCTTACATATGCTCGGCTATGACCCAGAGAAAGATTCCAACGTAACTCGTCAGGAGATGCTTCCTGGATTCTTCTTTGACGACACGGCACTCGCCTCAAGTCAAGATTGTCTGCTTGAGCAGTTGCCCGAGCGACTCTTTCAGTACAAGGACGGGATATCGTTTCGTGATTTCTTTGCTGGAATCACGAACGAAACGCCAGCAACAAGTGAGATCATCAAAGATGTCCTTGAAGATCTAACACTGAAGGGCTGGATCAAAGTCGACAGCGAAAAAGGGGTTCATCGGAAGAAACGAATCCAACACCAGTCGGATATCATCCTGCCCGCCAAACATAGACAGCTCTATTTGCCCGGAGCTGACATTTGAATCCGCGACTTCGAAGCATCGAGAAGTTCGTACGATGCTGGACGGGCCACCCTTCCAAAAAGAGACAACTACGAAAAAAACGAAATGACACGAAAGGCTAAACCTGTTTCGTGTATTTCGTTTCTTTCGTGGTTCTAAATTCTCAGCCTGTCGTGATGTCCGATCAGCTGCCTTTGCGAGCGATAATTCGAGCTCGATCGTCAACGGTTAGGTCAGACGTCTCATAGCGGTTTGAGATCTGAAAAAGAGTACCGCTTTGATACCGGCTTGCCATTTTCTTCGATGTAGTAGTGGTACTCTTGGTTCTTGAAATGCCAAATCTTCTGACGCACCGTGCCAAATCGACGTGTCCTGTTAACGTCATTCAAGATGACGCTGACAATGTCACCGATAGCGAATTCGGCACTTGGCGGCGGCGGTGTTTCAGTGATGGTCAGAAACCTGATTTCCGGAAGGGGTACTTAACCACCCTTGCGGGCGATGGCTTCCTGCATGGCTTTGCCCATGTCGGCGGGGCTTTGGGCGACGACTACTCCGACGGCTTCCAGAGCTTCCATTTTTTCGGCGGCTGTTCCGGCTCCGCCTGAGATGATCGCTCCCGCGTGGCCCATGCGTTTGCCTGGAGGGGCTGTCTGGCCGGCGATGAATCCGGCGACTGGTTTTGTGACGTGCTCTTTGATGTAGTTGGCGGCTTGAATTTCAGCGTCGCCGCCAATTTCGCCGATCATCATGATGGCTTCGGTGCCGGGGTCGTTTTCGAACATTTCCAGCAGGTCGATGAAGTCGGTTCCGATGATCGGGTCTCCGCCGATGCCGATGGCGGTGGACTGACCGAGTCCCAGGTTGCCGAGCTGCCAGGCCGCTTCGTAGGTCAGCGTGCCGCTCTTGCTGATCAGGCCGACCGGGCCAGCCGAGTGAATGTATCCCGGCATGATGCCGATCTTCGCGACGCCTGGCGTGATGACTCCTGGACAGTTTGGTCCGACCAGCCTGGCGTTGGTCTTCGACAGGAAGTTCATGACTTTGACCATGTCGAGCGTCGGGATGCCTTCGGTGATCGCCACGATCAGCTCGATGCCCGAGTCTGCGGCTTCGATGATGGCGTCTCCGCAGAACGGCGGCGGGACGAAAATCATCGTGGCGTTGGCGCCGGTTTTCTCGACCGCTTCGGCGACCGAGTTGAAGACGGGGAATTCGTCGACGGTCTGGCCGCCTTTGCCCGGCGTGACTCCACCGACGAAGACGTCGCTGTCCGTGCGGACTTCGCGAGCGTACTCGCGACACTTCTGAGAGTGAAACAGTCCCGCTTTGCCGGTGATGCCCTGACAGATAACTCGCGTGTCTTTATTGACAAGAATGCTCATGGAAGGCCGACTCGAATTTAACTGAGGTGTAAGGTGGGAGCTTCGGAATAATTTCCCGAAATTTTCAGGCAGGTTACGCCGAAGGCGTTTCACAAATTAGCCTGGGGTCCGCCGCGTAGCGGCGCCACCCCAGGTTGCGAGCGTCAATCAATTGAACCCTGAAAGGGTTCTACAAAACGAATTTCATTCGGACAGCGGTTTGTACAACCCCTTCAGGGTTGGGTGCTTTCGTCTCGTTGTCCTGGGGTGGCACCGCTTCGCGGCTGACCCCAGGCTGTTGGGTATAACGCCTTCGGCGTAGTCTCGCGTCCTCTTTGTCAGTCTCTTGAGCCTTTGCGTTTCTTAGTGGCTTTGCGACTTTGCGTCAGACATTGCCAGAGAAACCGGCTCGTTGGTGATTCGTAAAATTTCAGGCACTGATTGACGCGACGACTTTCTGAGCGGCGTCGGTCAGGTCAGTTGCCGCGATGATGTCTTTGCCGCTTTCGGCCAGCATCGTTCGAGCTTTCTCGACGTTCGTTCCTTCGAGGCGGACAACCAGCGGCACGGTGAAGCCGACCTGGTCGTACGCGAGGAGCAGTGCTTCGACGATGACGTCGCACTTCATGATGCCGCCGAAAATGTTGACCAGCACGGCCTTCACATTGTCATCGGCGAGGATGATGCGGAAGGCTTCGGTGACCTGTTCGACGTTCGCTCCGCCGCCGACGTCCAGGAAGTTGGCCGGTTCGCCGCCGTGATGCTTGATCAGGTCCATTGTGCTCATGGCCAGGCCGGCACCGTTGACCAGGCATCCGATTGTGCCTTCGAGTTTGACGTAGCTCAGCCCGGCGTCGCCCGCTCGGACTTCGGATTCGTCTTCTTCGTTAAGGTCTCGCAGTTCGAGCAGTTCTTTGTGCCGGAACATCGCGTTGTCGTCGAAGGCGACTTTCGCATCGAGTGCGACGAACTCGCCCGCTGCGGTGACAACCAGCGGATTGATCTCAACTTGCGTGCAGTCGTTGTCGCTGAAGAACTTCGCAAGCTTCGGCAGGAACTTCTGAGCACTGCCCATCGCGGCAGCGTCGAGACCCAGTCCGTGCGAAACTTTGCGAACCTGACCGGCCTGCAGACCGAAGCCGGCGTCGACGTTGCAGTTCAGGATTTTCTCCGGGGAGTTGTGAGCGACTTCTTCGATCTCGGTCCCACCCTCGGAAGACATAATCAGGACAGGTCCGCCGGCAGCTCGGTCAACGACCACGCCCGCGTACAATTCCTGAGCGATGTCCAGGCCGGCTTCGACCAGCAGCGTGTTGACCTGCTTGCCTTCTTCGCCGGTCTGAATGGTGACGAGCGTGTTGCCCAGCATCAGCTCGGCGTTCTTGCGAGCTTCGTCGGCAGACCGCACCAGCACGACACCGGGTTGATCGGGCTGTTCTTTGAAGCGGCCCTTGCCGCGTCCGCCGGCGTGAATCTGTGCTTTGACGACGGCCAGAGTTCCGCCCAACTTGTCAAACGCCGCCGCTGCTTCGTCGGCACTTTTGGCGACGATGCCGTCCGGGACGGTGACGCCGGCGGCCTTCAACAGTTCTTTGGCCTGGTATTCGTGAATTTTCATCGCGATCTGTCCGCTCGAATAAAGTTGCTGCCACAGGTGGGAAGTTCAGGCTCGGCTCCGCAACCACGAGGTTGGTGGGCGAAATTCCGAGGCCTCAGGCGTGTCTGCACGCGCTTCAGACGCCGGCCGAGTACCGACCGGGCGAAAGCGGCGGCGATGATAGCGGCGGCTCGAAACCCATGCCAGAGTCGCAAACTGTTCGAAAGTAACCCGTTAGGATCAGGTTCCAAGTGGTGGTGGTGAGACGTTGTCGTCGTGAGTTGCTGGTCAGGAATTAAGCCACAGAGGGCACAGAGTTCTCAGAGAATATTCGTGAGAAGATCTCGGTGTCCTCTGTGTCAAAAATCGTCTTGACGTCGCGCTGGCGTTTTGAAGTTGGACACTTTCTGTCGCGATGCGTTTGGCCGAAGGCCATTCATCACCGTAGCCTGGGGCAACGCCCCAGGAAGGCAGGAAATAAGGCCTTTTTGGCCGAAGGTCAAATTCACACGACATCAGGGATGAAGGTGAACATGGCCTTCGGCCAAGGGAACTTGTAACACTCCGAATTCCTGGGGCGGTGCCCCAGGCTACGGTAAAAAGTGGCTTTCAGCCACACAAGACCTCAAAAGTGTGCAACTTAGAAACGCTGGCATCGGGTGAACGTTCGAATCCGACGACCGGGCAGACGCTGGTCGGACGATTACTGAAGTAAAGCTGCGGTTTCGTCGTCCAATGTCGGGTGTCCGTACCGATTGTGCGACATGCTGCGGTTGTTGGGTCGTCGATGAGGATGCCCTTCGGCGTGCAGCGTGTACTGACAGATTGACATGGAGCATCGTGGCTGACTCTTCCGAATAGATAAAACATGCGTCATGCGTAGAATGCGGCAGCACAGCCGTGTCGCGGAGTCGCTCAAGTTATCCCACAGCGGTCAGACTGAACTGGACGATATCGTTCTCTGGCTGCGATTCCGTTGCGGAATCACCCACCGAGACTGCCAACAGGAGACTGGCCCCCATGTTTTTGAGGATTCGCCGGCCACGGATTGCCTCCCTGTGTTTGGGTGCGG
Organism: Planctomycetaceae bacterium; assembly: GCA_047611045.1. Taxonomy (GTDB): domain Bacteria; phylum Planctomycetota; class Planctomycetia; order Planctomycetales; family Planctomycetaceae; genus JABMPE01. Next base: position 12,968 of record JBLFXD010000062.1, read on the forward strand.
TCGTTGCTTCATTCGGAGCGACTTCTGCCCACGCAGCCAAGCCCGTCAACACACCAGCCTCGCTGTTTCCGAGTTCGCAGCCGGAGGTCATCAAGCAGACCGCCGCGACGCTGCAGGAGATTCAGCGCGAGGATCTGCCGCAGCTGATCAACGACGCCGTATCGATTTCGTCACGACGTTATCTGACTGCGGACGTGCACACTCCGTGGCAAATCATGCACGGACTGCTGGCTCTGCGCGACGAGTACAAAATCAAAGTCGATGGCGAGAAAGTCTCGGCTCTCAATTGGTTGACCGAGCGACGTTACTACAAAGGTCAGCCGATCATCGAGCACACGGCGCACGGCGGACGCTTCCACACGTTCACCGAGCCGTACGCTTTCGAAGGTCACCCGAATCAGTTTCTGGCCATCTCGACGATGTCGGAGCTGTCGGTCGACTTTGCGTTCAAGACGACGGCCGGCGGTCAGGTCACCATTCAGGACATGATCAACAACGCCAAGGCCGACGTGAACGACCGGGAAGAAATCACCTGGACGTTGTGGGCTCTTTCAAGATACCTGCCTGTCGACACCGAATGGTTCAGCGCCGATGGCGAGCCGTGGAGCATCGAGCGTCTCGTTCAGATTCAGACCTACGCCAATCCTGTCGACGCAGCTTGCGGCGGGACTCATGGATTGTTCGCCCTGTCGCTGGCTCGAAACTCTTACCTGGCGACTGGCAAACCGCTGCGAGGCATCTGGCTGGAAGCCGACCAGAAGATCAAACGCTTCATCGCCAAATCGAAGTCTCTGCAGAACGAAGACGGCACGTTCTCGACCGAGTACTTCAAAGGCCCTGGCAAGAGCGCAGACTTCGGCAAACGGATCGCCACTTCAGGACACATCCTCGAGTTCCTGATGGTCGCCGCTCAGGACGACCAGCTTCAGCAGGAATGGATGCAGAAAGCGGTCTTCGCCGTCGCCAACGATCTTGTTGAAAACCGCAAAGAAGCCGCCGACTGCGGACCTCTTTATCACGCTCTGCACGCTCTGGTCCTCTACCGACAGCGAGCGGGCATTGAGGAATCGACGCCGGACATCGCAGCGGCGACTCCGAAGAAGGCAGACGCGGATAGCCCAACTGATTCCGCAACGACGCCTTCGGATGCCAAGCCGAAAATTAACGCCGCCCCGCCGAAACCCTCAAGGATCGCAGCCGGCAACGCCAAGCCGATCGACGAGGTGCCTTTCCTGAAGGAAGTCCCACCGCTCGCCAAACGCGAATCGCCAGATACGGTCCGACCTCTCAGCAACACCGAAGTCGATTCTCCGAAGAACGAACCGACCACCGATGAGTCAACGAGTGACGCTCCGTCGAAATTCGATGACGAAGTCGCCAAACCGATCGGCAACGCGGAGGAAACCCCAAAGGTCACTTATCGGCAGCCAGAAGACAACGCTTACAAAGGCTCCGACGGCGGCCGCGGATCAGAGAACGCCTCTGAAATCCCTCTGCCACCGACCGAAGACTGATTCCAACATCTGGCAAACCAGTATTCAAAAAGCTCGCCTTCACAATTCGTGTGGGCGAGCTTTTTTCGTTTTACAACGATCTCGGGGTGGCCCAACCAGCCATTCTGGACGGGCCACCCACCGGTTGCGGAGTCTGCTGCCGAGGTGCAGAATGGGCGATTCCCGGCTCGAATTTCCCACCAGCGTGTTCAGGTTTTGTGAGCCGCAAAGCGCCAGCCGCGGGTGACTCGTTTTGCAAAAACCGGCGACCATCGCCGTGCCGCTCACCGAAGACCAACGTAGAAAATCCTGCAACCGTGAGATTTCCACGATGATTCGACTTGAACTTGCCGCTGCGCTGACACTGTTGGCCGCTGGCTTTCTGACGTCTGCTGTTGCTCAGGATCAGCCTGCCTACAAACCCGCGATCGCTCCGGCGTCGAACGAGGGGGAGCGGGCGCTCGAAGGTTTCCAACTGCCCGA
>JBLFXD010000063.1:0-14893 GCA_047611045.1 Planctomycetaceae bacterium
GCGTAGGGATCGCTCACTTTGTGCTCCTTGGCGATTGGTCATACCCGGCGTGCACAGACGCGAGATGTCCTTTGAGGTTCGGTGAGCCAGTTCCGCTTGTGATGGCCGATTGACCGTCGGATGTCGTGCCACGATACTCGCGGGCGAAGTGTACAATGCGACGCGTGATCGATCATTGCTCGACTCTGCCGTGAGCAAGAATGGGCGTCGCTCTGCAAATATCACGAAGTGTAATCACACGTTCGAAAGATTCCCGGAAATGCCTGACTTGTTGACCATCAAAGTCGCCGGTCGTCGTCTGATACTTTTCAGAGATCGTCCAGCGCTGCTGAAGATGTTGAGTGTTGTCACCCTGGTCGTGATGTTTCTGCAGGTGTCGAGCACGCCGGGAAATGCCGCTGAGTCGGGCACTCGACCGAATGTCGTTCTGATCATGGCGGACGATCTGGGGTTTTCTGATCTCGGTTGTTACGGCTCAGAGATCGAGACTCCGAACCTGGACGCTCTGGCGGCGCGTGGGCTGCGGTTTTCACAGTTTTATAACACGGCGAAGTGTCACTCCTCGCGAGTGTCGTTGCTGACTGGCCTGTACTGCGACCAGGCAGGTGGGGCGAGTCTCAGTCGTGGCGCGACGATTGCCGAGGTGATGTCGCGAGCGGGTTATTCGACTTCGATGGTCGGGAAGTGGCATCTCACCAAACAGCCGACGGACTTCGGTTTCGAGAAGTACTGGGGGCATCTTTCGGGAGCGACGAACTTCTTCACGGGCGACAACAGTTTTCGTTTGAATGGCGAACCGTGGACCGTGCCGAAGACATTGAATGGCCGACCGTTTTACACGACGCATGCAATCACGGATTTCGCGCTGGAGTTTATTGATCAGGCGACGGCGAGCGACAAACCGTTTCTGCTCTACACGGCGTTCAACGCGCCGCATTACCCGTTGCAGGCTCCGAAGAAAGACGTCGAAAAGTACGACGGCCGGTACGACGCTGGCTGGGATGCTCTGCGGAAGTCGAGGCACCAGAAGCAGGTAGACTCGGGACTGCTGCCGAGAAAATGGAAGCTCAGTCCGAGACCGGCTCATATCCCCGCGTGGAAGAGTCTGTCGGACGATGAGCGACAGTGGGAAGCGGATCGAATGGAAGTGTTCGCCGCGATGGTCGACGTCGTTGATCAGAATGTCGGGCGGCTCGTCAAACATCTGAAGGAAAAAGGCGTCTACGACAACACGCTCATTCTGTTCTGCTCGGACAACGGAGCCTGCCCGTTCGAACGGACAAGAGGGAAAGAGCTGAAGCCGTGGGATCCGAAAAGCTACTGGACCTACGACGCCAGTTGGGCTCACGCTGGAAACACGCCGTTCCGTCTCTACAAACAGAATCAGCATGAAGGCGGTATCTCTTCACCGATGATCGCTCACTGGCCGGCCGGACTGAAGACGAAGGCGGGTTCAGTGACTGACCAGCCAGGGCATTTGATTGACTTCATGGCGACGTTCATCGATCTCGCCGGAGCCGACTATCCCAGCAAGATTGGCGATCGAAAGATTGACCCGCTGCAGGGGAAGTCGCTTCTGCCGATCTTTCGCGGGGAGACACGCGAGCCACATGAGCAGCTTTACTTCCACTTCTCGACTGATCGAGCGCTGCGGCGAGGCCCCTGGAAACTTGTTTCCGCAAAGCTCGGAAAGTGGGAGCTGTATAACCTCGACGAAGATCGAACTGAGCTGAACGATGTCTCGGAGCAGCATCCCGAACGCGTTGCGGCAATGTCCAAAGAGTGGTTTCGCGTTGCGAAGGACGTTGAGCGGTTGGGCGGCCGTCAGCTTGGTCCAGTCGCTGCGAAGGTGAAGGAGCTGAACTTTCGGAAATCGCCGGAACAACCTGCTTCTGGCAAGAAACGAGCAAAGAAGAAGTAGAGGTGTCACGATCAGGCTGTCACAAAGAGTGCCCGGCTGAGACGCGCCGTTGCCGGCGAAGAGGATGTGTGTTTTAAGGATCGATGATGATTTCTGCTTTGTCCAATCGAAGATTATCAGCTCATGTTGCGAGACGTGGACGTCCTGCGGTCACGCTTACTCGCGTCTGTCTATTGGTCGGCTTTGCGATTTCAAACGTCGCGTCGATACTCGCAGCGACCGATGCAGCACAACTTGAGAAGCAGTTTCAGAGTTCTGTTGCCCCGTTTCTGAAGTCGTTCTGCCTCGATTGCCACGGCGGCGATGATCCTGCGGCGAAACTTGACTTGAGTGGTTACTCGTCTGCGGATCAGATTGCGAAGGAGCATCAGACATGGGCAATCGTTCTGGACCGGTTGCGGGCCGGGGAGATGCCGCCGAAGGATTCGGAGTCGCAGCCGACCGACAAGCAGCGACAGGCGATCGTCGACTGGATCAAGTCAGCTCGCGAGTTTGAAGCAGAAAGGAATGCGGGCGATCCGGGCCCGGTTCTGGCGAGGCGGCTGAGCAACTCAGAGTACAACTATTCGATTCGTGACCTGACGGGTGTCGACATTCGACCGACGAAAACGTTTCCAGTCGACCCTGCCAACGAAGCCGGATTCGACAATACGGGCGAGTCGTTGACGATGTCTCCAGCTTTGTTGAAGAAGTATCTGGATGCGGCACGACTGGTGACCGAGCATCTGGTGCTGAAGCCTGACGGCATCGCCTTTGCGCCTCACGCGGTGGTGACGGACACCGATCGAGACAAATACTGCGTCAAACGGATCGTCCAGTTTTACAAACGGCAGCCGACGGAGCTGGCGGACTATTTCGAGGCTGCGTGGGAGCTTCGGCAAATTGCTTCGAAGCAGGGTGACGCTCTGTCTGCGGAGACCACGTTGAAACAGGTCGCGGCAAAACGAAACGTCAGCGCGAAGTATCTGGCAACGGTCTGGTCGATCCTGACCGAGGAGAAGGAGCCGATTGGTCCTCTCTTAACTCTTCGACAGATGTGGAATGTGCTGCCGAATGATCCGAATCAACGAAGAGCTTTGAAGGCAGCCTGTCAGCGAATGAGCGACTTCGTCGTGCGAGTTCGCTCAAAGCTCAGGCCGAAGTTTGACGACCTCTACATCGAGGGAAATCACAAGGGCTCTCAACCGTTTGTGCTTTGGAAGAATCGGCAGTACGCGAGTCACCGGCGAAGTCTGAATCGTGCCGTTCTGAGTGTGAGTGTCGGCGAGTCAAAGATTCAGCCGACCAGTGACGATTCAACGACCGCCGCGGCAACCGTCGACACGGACCTGGAAGTGCCAGTGGATCCGGAGTTGCGAGTTCGGTACGAAGCGGCGTTTGAGCAGTTCTGCTCAGTCTTTCCCGACGCGTTTTATATTTCGGAGCGGAGTCGCGACTACGTCAAAGAATCCGCGAAGCAAGACGGAGAAAAGGGGCGACTGCTCAGCGCGGGATTCCACAGCATGATGGGTTACTTCCGTGACGACCGACCGCTTTACGACATGATTCTGGATGAAGCTGGCCAGGAAGAAATCGATTCGTTGTGGCAGGAGCTGGACTTTGTCGTTTCTGCGCCGACGAGGCAGTACGTCGGATTTCTCTGGTTCGAGCGGACGGATTCGCGGTACATGAGGGATCCGCATTTCGACTTTGCACGCGCGGAGAACAAAGCCGCCGCCTCTGAAGAGATGATCGAGAAACTCGCGTATTTGTATCTTGAGAAGGCTCGCGTCAGCGGCGGAACGGAAACGCCATTGCAGGCCATTGAGTATTTCTTCAAGGAAATCAACGAGCAGATTCGCTGGGTCGAACAAGCTCGGTTGAAAGCCGAGCCCGCTCACCTGGCCGCAGTGCAGGAGTTCACGGCGCGAGCTTACCGCCGCGAATTAACCAAGGCTGAAAGCGACGGGCTGGTCAGTTTTTACCGGTTACTTCGCGACGATGACGGACTCAGCCACGAAGAGGCGATTCAGGACACGATCGTTTCGGTGCTGATGTCGCCGTTCTTTTGCTATCGGGTGGACTTGATTGGCAAAGGCGACGGTCAGCGACCGCTGACTGACGATGAACTTGCCAGTCGACTGAGTTATTTTCTTTGGTCATCCTCGCCGGACGCCGAACTGCTGGATGTTGCGGCGTCAGGCCGACTGACTCAGCGGGAGAATCTGTTGGCACAGGCTCGGCGAATGTTGGACGACGGACGAGTTCGAGGACTTGCCGCCGAGTTTGCCGGCAACTGGCTGGACATTCGGCGTTTCGAGGAGCACAACGCTGTCGATCGCGAACGGTTTCCGCAGTTCACTGATGAGTTGCGACAGGCCATGTTCGAAGAGCCGATCCGGTTTTTCATAGACGTTGCTCAGCATGATCGTTCGGTGCTCGAGTTTCTCGACGCCGATCACACGTTCGTGAACGCGGAGCTGGCAAGGCACTATGGGTTGCCAGACTCAGGTATTTCAAAGACTGAATGGCGACGAGTCGGTCGTGCGTCCGATTTTGGACGCGGTGGCCTGCTGCCGATGTCTGTGTTTTTGACAAAGAACGCTCCGGGCTTGCGGACCAGTCCGGTGAAACGCGGCTATTGGGTTGTTCGTCGTTTGCTCGGTGAGCGAATTCCGCCACCGCCGCCTAACGTTCCGGAGCTGCCGGATGATGAGTCGAAGCTCGGTGAACTGACCTTGCGTGAGGCTCTGGCGAAACACCGCGAACACGCAAGTTGTGCGGGCTGCCACGAACGGTTTGACTCGATCGGGCTGGCGTTCGAAGGGTTCGGGCCAGTCGGAGAGCGGCGAGACAAGGATCTCGGTGGCCGACCGGTTGATGCGAACGCAGTGTTTCCAGGCGGAACGGAAGGGCAGGGCGTCAACGACTTGCGAAAGTATTTGATCAATCATCGGGGCGACGAATTCGTCGATAACCTGATCCGGAAACTGGTATCTTATGCTCTCGGCCGAAGCCTTATCCTGCCCGACGAATTGCTGATTCGCGACCTGCATGCAAACCTCAGGGCAAACGATTATCGATTCGGAAGCCTTCTCGAAGGTATTGTGACCAGTCCTCAATTTCTTAGTAAACGCGGTGCGAATCACCTCGTCAGAGAATGAAGCATGAACAGTTTGCAGAAGAACGATCGGGATCAACTGTCGCGTCGAACACTGCTTCGCGGAGCTGGCGTCGCGATGGCGTTGCCCTGGCTGGAGTCGATTCCGGTCTGGGGCTTCGAGCCGTCTGACACCGCTGCGGACAGTCCGTTTCCAAAACGGTTTGGTGTGCAGTTCATGGCGTGCGGAATTCATCCAGACCACTGGTGGGCGAAGGGTGCGGGTTCCGACATGGAACTCGGAAAAAGTCTCACGCCGCTGGAGCCGCTGAAAGAAAAAGTGAATGTAATTTCGGGGTTGTTCAACAAGAACTCCACCGGCGTCGGCATTCACCCCGGCCAGACCGGCAACATCCTTTCCGGAGCCTCGCTGCAGAAAGGCGCCGAGCTTCGAGGTGGTATCAGTGTTGACCAGGTTCTCGCCAATCATCTCGGACAGGAGACCGCTCAACCGAGCATGGTTCTGGGCTGCGAGCAGCCAATTACCGGGTACCACGAAACCAACTTCTCGATGGCTTACAGCTCGCACATTTCGTGGCAGAACGCGACTTCGCCGGTGCCGATGGAAGTGTATCCGTCGCTGGCGTTCGACAGTCTGTTTGATAATCGAGGTAGTCGTCGAAACAAGAGCGTGCTGGATCGCGTGAAAGAGCACGCGGCCAGCCTGAGTCGACAAGCAAGTGCCGGTGACCGTTTGAAAATTGACGAGTACCTCACCAGCGTCCGCGAAGTCGAGAAGCGGATCGAGCGTCAACGGGCAGATCAGAACAAGGCCGTTGACCGCGCAAAGAATCGAGGCGAGTCGATTATCAAGATGGCTCGCCCTGACAACGGTCTGCCGGAGGACATTCAAGATCATATGCGGCTGATGTGTGACATCATCGCTCTGGCGTTTCAGACTGACAAAACGCGGATCGCCACGTTGCTGCTTTGCCGAGACATCTCCGGGTTGTTCTACCCGTTTCTTGACGTCCGCAACGCTCACCACTCAGCCTCCCATCACGAACGCACGGACGAATGGGAACGAGTTTCTCAGTACTACTGCAGCCAGCTCGCTTACCTGGCCACTCGACTGGACGCCATGCCGGAAGGCGACGGCACGGTGCTCGATAATTCGTGCCTGATTTTTGTGAACAATATGTGGTCCGGCAGCAGGCATGATTCGACCAAAGTGCCGCTGATTACTGCGGGTGGCCTCGGCGGAACTCTGAAGACCGGCCGAGTTCTCGACTACCTTAAAGCCGGCGACGACAACCGGAAGCTCTGCAGCTTGTACCTGTCGATCATGAATCGAATGGGTCTTGCGGCAGATCAATTCGGCGATGCTGACACTCAACTGGTGAATCTGTAATCTCGGTTTACGATTGGATGATGACGCGCGTGCCGAGACCGTTCATCTCCTCGCCAATTCGTTGCTGAATGTTGGCGTCGCCGCTTCCGGATTTGCTGCTACGATCCCCGCTCGATTTGCCAATGCTCGTTGAAAATTGTGCTCAGGAATTAAGAGATGCACCAACCGCGACGCTTCAACACGTATCCGATTGTTTTGTTTTGCCTGTTGGGCGCACTCGGGTGCGGGAACGCGGGAATGCCGCCTCAATCCGAATGGACAAAGGTCACGAGTGATGATGGCCGCGTGTCAGCAGTTTTTCCGCTACCACCAAAGACTCAGAACCAGACTGTTGATACGGCAATCGGAAAGCTCAAGATCAAGATGACGATTTATGAGTCCGGCAGTAACGCATTCCTGACAAGTCACATGACATACCCCGTAGATCCTTCGCAGTACGATGTGGCGGCCGGGCTTGATGGAGCGGCGCAAGGGGCAGCTCAGAACGTAAACGGGACGATCGTCGAAAACGACGATATCGAGGCGTTCGGATTTCCCGGCAAATCGCTTCTGGTCAGCACGCCTCAAGGAGCATTCGTCCGCGGTCGCATCTTTATCGACCCGGCAGGGCCGACCCTGTTCCAGGCTCAGGTCGTGGGCACTCGGGCAGCCGTCGACGGACCCGATGCGAAAGCGTTTCTGGACTCTCTGGCAATCAAGTAATCCGGATTCGGATTCGGATTCGGTCAGACGGGCCGAAGCGATGTGGGTTTGCCGCACTTTCTTCCGACGCTTACTTGCCGCCGATTGAGATCACTTGAGATTCGGTTCGGATGATCAGCGTTCCGTTGCTGACGGCGGGAGTCGCACGGTTGGGCTGGCCCAGTGAGTTTCGGGAGAGCAGTTCGTAGTTGTCGGAAGCGGCGATGACGACGACCGTTCCGTCCAGGTCAATGCAGTAGAGCTTTCCGTCGATGCAGATCGGCGAGCTGTAAAAGTTTCCGCCGATGCGCTTCTGCCAGACGATTTTGCCCGAGTTACGTTCCACGCAGGTCGCGATGCCAGTGTCGCTCCACAGGAACATCCAGTCTCGATAAACCAACGGTGTTGGAACGTGCGGTGCCTGGCGGACGACGCGGTAAGCTTCCTTAACGACGACTTTGTCGTCAGTGAGTTGTGGCTTGACCACGACGACCTGGCGCTCGCCACCAACTCCACCGCTGCTGGCTACGACCAGATCGCCAGCGATAATTGGTGAGCCCAATGCTCGTTGGGATGCTCGGCCAAAGACATCGATATGCCAGTTCTGATGACCGGTCTTCGGATCGACGCCAACGATGCCCTCGTAGCAGTGTGAGAAGATGATCTCGGCCGGTCGATCTTTCGGTGTGTTGATGCACGGTGTGCCGTAGCAGGCTCGTTTCCCTTCGCGAGGGATCTTCCACCGTTCCTTTCCGGTCATTCGGTCGACCGCCACCAGAAAGCTGTCGGCCTTGTGATCATGCGCGGCCAGCACAATGTCGCCATAAACGATCGGTGAGGTTGCGCCGCCCTGACCGTGAAGGTAAGGACCAAGGTCGTACTCCCAGACCTTCTCGCCTTTGTGGTCGTAGGCGATCAGCGGCGACGCGACTTTCGAATGCCACAGGACGTAAACATGATCAGCGTCGGCGGCCGGAGTGCTGGATGCAAAACTGTTGTTCTTCTGCTGTTTGTAAGGCTCGAACGAGATGTCCTTCCGCCAGACTTCTTCACCATCGGCGACGTTGAAGCATTGAACGGTTCTCGTTTTGGATTTCTCGTTGGCGCAGGTGACAAAAATGTGGTTTCCCCACGCGACGGGCGACGAATGTCCTTTGCCCGGAAGATCGATCTTCCAGTTGTAATCGTTGTCCGTCCACTCGGTCGGAACCGTTGTCGCGTCGCTGACTCCGGCACCGTTCGGGCCACGAAATCGATTCCACTCCTCGGCGGAAGCTGCACTGGCTATCGATATTGCAACCAGACAGGCGGCCGTAACCAGTGCGGATTTTGACAGCGGGCTGATCATCGTAATTCCTGTTTCAGGCGGGAGTGTTCTCCGCGGTCGTGCGCTGACTGCGGATCCGACAAAGGTTGACCGCGTCGGAAGGGCAGGGCACTAAGGATTGGCCTCGAATTAAGTGTCGCGTTTCTCTGTAGCTACCGTCGCCAGACGGTGGACCGGTCCACGCTCTGGCGAGCGTAGCTACGACAGTTATTGACAGGCCGTTCCTAACCGGATGGCTGTTGGCTCTGGATTAGCCTTACTGCGTGGCTGCGAATTGTTACTGACTCATTGGCATGAGGCAAACTGGATCACGGGGCCTCATCAGGCTGCGCTGTTTGATTTGAGTCGTTATCATCTCGGTCGATATGTCTCGGCGTGGTGCCGATGGAATTGCTTGAACCAGGGAAGGTACACATCCGAGATGCCGGGCTCGAACGAGGCAGGATCCAACTCAGAGGTAGGATCCGACGCACTCGAGATTGACCACGAGGGGCGACCGAGCCGCTCGTACCGATGGTTTCCCGGTTGGACGATGTTGGGGATCTCCGGCGCTGCTCAGTTCATGTCAGCGCCAGGGCAATCGTACTCGGTGGCCGCATTCAAAGATCCGATGCAGACCGGGTTGAACGTCTCGGAGACGCAATACTCTTTCGCCTATGCGTGCGCGACGGTTGTCAGTGCCTGCCTGTTGCCTTTCGTCGGAAAGCTGGTCGACCGATTCGGGGCTCGCATCATGCTGTCGGCTATTGCGGCGGGCCTGACGGCTGCTTGCTGGATGATGTCGCAGGTCGAATCGCTGAACGATTTGTATTTCGGATTCATCTTCGTCCGCAGTCTGGGACAGGGAGCGCTTTCTCTGGTCTCTGTCTGGATTGTTGGAGAATGGTTCGAGCGACGTCGAGGAATTGCGACAGCGATGGCGGGACTGGGCGGCGGACTTTCCGTCATGATCATTCCGCTGTTCAACAACTGGCTGATTGAGAACTACGCGTGGCAGTCAGCGTGGCAGGGACTGTCATGTGGTGTCTGGGCGATGCTGATGATCCCCGCCGTTCTGATTCTGAGAGACCGTCCTGAAGACTTGGGACTCCATCCTGACGGCTTGACCCCGGATTCAGAAGACGACGATGTCGACCTGGCCGCAACCGATGCCAGTACGAGTCCAGACACGGCAGCAGGCCCCGCTACGACGACGAACCTGACAGAGATCGAGAACGAATCCGGCGTGAACAGCCCGGCACCCGTCCAGATCGATGTCTCCGCGAATCGCGAATCAGCAGCGTCGTCCGGACCGCAGATCACGTCTTACGAAGACTCGTGGACCGTTCATGAAGTTCTCAGAAATGCGACGTTTTGGAAACTGATCTGCGTACCGGCGACGTCGGGTCTGGTTGGCACGGGCCTGGTGATTCATCAAGTCAAACTGCTGGAACGTCACGGCCTGGACAGAACCGAGTCGTTGTTGATGATGACTCTGCAGGCCGGATTTGCCACGCTGATGCAGTTTCCGATGGGGTGGCTGACTGACCGGGTTCCCAGTCGGTACATCCTCGTCGCCGCGATGATGTTTCTGGCAACGGCGACACTCCTGATCATCGACATGCCCGTCACCTGGCTGGCCGGGGTTTACGCATTGATGCTCGGTCTGCACGGCAGCGTGATGCGCAGCACGGCGACGGTCGTCTGGATCAACTACTACGGCCGCGCCCACCAGGGAGCCGTCCGCGGAGTCGCCTGGTCAGCCATGATCCTTGCCTCCGCCATCGGTCCGCTGCCCCTGGCGATTTCAAACGACTACTACGGGTCCTACGAGCCCGCACTCATGATGTTCCTCGCCCTGCCAATGTTCGCCGCCGCCGCCGTCTGGACCGCTCATCCCCCGCAACGGGTTGAGTGACGGGATCGGCTCGAAACGAATCCCGCATTCGACACATGACTCAGGGCGTGAGGGATCCGGCCTACGCCGCTGCATATCGCGGCGAATGCGATAGACACTCTGTTGAGTAAACGTCCCGAACCGGTTATTCCAGACTCCGATAATCTGCTTGTCGGTTGCGTCAGTCAGAACCGTCGGCGACACATTCTTCGCTGCATGCTGTTTCCAATTCACGAATGAGGAGCGACATCAATCATGACATTTCGTTTCATGGCCGTCATGGCGTTCAGTTTGGTCTGCGTGTGCCCGGTTTCAGCGAAAACGCCGCTGAAGGTTTTCATCCTCGTTGGACAGTCCAACATGCAGGGACACGCCGAGGTTTCAACATTCGATCACGTCGGAATGGATCCGGCGACGGCGCCGCTTTTGAAAGAAATGCGGAATACCGACGGGACTCCACGAGTTTGTGAGAACGTGTGGATCTCGTCGGTCGGCAATGATGGGACCGAGGAAGAATTCCACGGCCAGCTGACTGCCGGTTACGGGGCGAAGGGGCGTGGCACGAAGATCGGCCCGGAATTCACATTCGGTATTTTCATGCAGAAGCATCTCGACGAGCCGATCCTCATTATCAAGACGGCATGGGGCGGCAAGTCGCTGCACACTGATTTTCGCCCACCGAGTTCAGGCATCTACGAGTTCAATGAAGGGCAACTTGAATCGCTCAAGAAGCAGGGCAAGGACATTGTTCAAGCCAGAGCCAATCGCGCTGCAGCAAGTGGCCACTACTATCGACTGATGCTGGAGCATGTGAAGAAGGTTCTAAAGGACATCAAACGAGTTTGTCCTCGATACGATGCTGAAGCTGGCTACGAGCTCTCGGGCTTCGTCTGGTTCCAGGGGTGGAACGACATGGTTGGTCGAGACGTTTACCCCAACCGGGACAAGGCCGGCGGTTATGATCTTTACAGTAAACTGATGGCTCAATTCATTCGCGACGTTCGGAAGGATCTCTCAACCCCGGAACTGCCTTTCGTGATCGGCGTGATGGGAGCCGGAGGCCCGGTCAAGAAGTACGGCCCGAAGCAGCAACGCTACATCGCCACTCATCAGAACTTTCGCGATGCAATGGCGGCTCCTGCCTCTTTGGCTGAGTTCAAGGGCACGGTGACGACCGTTCTCACCGAGAATTACTGGGACGCCGAATTGGCCGAACTGAAGTCACGAGGCGGGCAGGTGAAAGCGAAGTCTCAGGAACTGAACAAGGACAAGAGCCTTACCCGAGCACAACGCGAAGAGGCCCTCGCGAAGTTCCGATCCGAACTCTATACGCCACGAGAGATTGAGATCCTGAAAGGCAGCTCCAACGCCGAGTACCACTACAACGGCTCCGCCAAGATCATGGCACAAATCGGCAAAGGCTTCGCAGACGCCATCGCCATCATGAGCCTTGTGTCAAAGTGAAATGATGCCGACTCACGGCGGGCTTGACCGGCTCACGACGCTTAAAGGAGTCTCTTTGCAAAGGCGCGGAGTTTCACCAGCCGATCCGATAACTGCGTCTGCGTTGGTCGATGGCTTTGCGAGGTGGAACGATGGACATAAGCACGCTTGTACGCAACGATCTACCGTCGGTTCTGACCCTGGTACGAGAAAATCTTCGCACGCGGCACCTCCATGACGGCATCTGTTTCGGATTTTATCGTGGCCATCGGCGCCAGTTCGCTCTTAACTGCTGATCGGCTTTCAGAACTGAAGTCGTTTGCTGAAAAATGCACCGACGTCGAGCGACCGGTAAATCATCTGGTCGAGCAGAAATTGCTCACCAGCTGGCAGGCAGAAATGCTGCTGCACGGCCAGACGCGATTCTTTCTCGGTCGCTACAAGCTGCTTTCACTGCTTGGCCAGGGTGGCATGGGAGCCGTTTTTCTGGCAGAGCAGACTCCGCTCGCTCGCATCGTTGCTCTAAAGACGATGAATGCTCAGGCCACAAGCACTCCTGATGCTGTCGCCAGATTTCAGCGAGAAATCCGCGCGGCAGCGGCACTCGATCATCCTAACATCGTCCGGGCGATCGATGCGGACAGCGCGAACGGATCGCATTTTCTGGTCATGGAATATGCGGCCGGCCGCGATCTGAGTGCCGTCGTCAAAGAGTCCGGAGCGATGGAGATCGCAGACGCCTGCGACTGCGTTCGGCAGGCGGCCAATGGGCTGCAGCATGCTCATGAACGAAGCATGGTTCATCGCGATATCAAACCCAGCAATTTGCTCCTAACGAGAACGGAAGCGGGGTTGCCACTGGTCCGAATTCTGGACATGGGGCTCGCGCGGTTTACCAGCGAAACCACCGAGGCCGGGGATCTCACATCAACCGGTCAGGTTATGGGGTCGATCGATTACATCTCGCCCGAACAATCGAAGGACAGTCACAGCGCCGACATCCGCAGTGATATCTTCAGCCTCGGTTGCACCTTGTACTTCCTGTTGACGGGCAAGGCTCCCTATCCAGGTCGCAACTCAGTTCAGCGGATCATGGCAAGAGTCATGAACGAGGCACCGCGAGTGCGGGCCGCGCGACCTGATATTCCCACGAGTCTCGACGAGTTACTCGCTCGAATTCTTGAGCGCGAACCGGCAGACCGCATTCAGACTCCTGCCGAACTCGCCGAGGCTCTTCGCTCATTCTGCACCGCAACAGGTGCCGCCGCCGTGCCAATGGCCAAACTGGTGAGCACCGGCGATGCGACAACGAAGTTGAACAATCTGGCCGAGGCGGCAACATCTCACACCGATGCCGCAACGGTCATCGTTTCTGCCGATGCATTAGACGGTCCGTCAGAAAGTGTGAATTCTGAGCTGCAGAATTTCCTGAATTTACTCACAGCAGAAGCTCGTGGCGGCAATGACCAGGCCGTTGTTGATCATCCGCCAGTTGTGGCAGCTCCGATTACTCCCGTTCCCAATCCGATTGCATCGGCATCGGCATCGGCCTTCAGCTCGACCGCTTCGATCCTAAGTCGCAAGCGGGGAGAACAGAGGATTGTCTACGCTGCGGCAGTGCTCTGTGCAATCGCCATCATTGCCGTCGTGTTTCTGGCAAAGCAACAGTCTGCGAACGCGACCCACGTTGACCATTCGTTGTCAGCTTCCGAGAGGAACGACCTGGATTTACGAATCGACGGTCGAAAAGTCGCGATTCCGAAAACGAACTCTTCGAGTTTCGCTGGAGATCCCGGTCAAAGAACTGTCTTCGCGAGACGCCCGGGATTCGTGCCGATCGAGTTGACGCTAAACCTGAAGCCTGGTGAAACGAAGAAGGTCACACTTCGGTGGAAGAAGGCTGTCGACACGTCACTCGCCGTTAACTGGTTGCGATCGCAGATGAATAAACTGGTCAAGACGACAAAGTCCTGGCCACCGTCGGTTGCGAATGCAACCGTTCGAAAGCTCCGCGCGGAGCTGATTCAGAACTTGAATTTCACGCTGGACGCTGACGAGCATCGTGGAACAGCCGACATGCTGCGTGCCTTACCCGGACCTTTCGATGAGTTTCCGCGAATTACCATGCCTGTCGACCCGCCTCTTGACGAAGGTGTTCCACTGGTCGGCGTCCTTGGTGCGAACGGCCCGCGGCTGCGTCACTGGGGACAGATCAGCTCGCTGGCCTTCAGCCCCGACGGAACACGGTTTTACAGCGCGGGGGCCGGAGTTGTGAAGTGCTGGAGTCTTGAAGACGGTCGTCTGCTCTCCTGGCGAAACTGCGGACATGCTGAAGCGAAGATCTCCGTCAGTCCCGATGGTCGATTTCTGACAGTCACCGACGGGCCGATTCTGATTCTGGACGCGATCAACCTGGACATCCTTGCTGGCGAACTTCCTGTCGACAGTGGTCAGTTCCAGATCGCCTTCAGTCGAGACAGCCAGCACATTGCGGCCGCATTCAACAATGGAACGGTTACGCTGTGGACAGTTCACGGAGTGAGGGTTTGGAGCCAGCCGAATCTCCATGCAGGCCGCATCGACGGCATTGATTTCAGTTCGAACTCGCGTTTGCTCGCAACCGGTGACGTTGAAGGTCGCGTTCGTGTGTGGGATGCCGCGACGGGCGAGCTCCAACACACGCTCGACGGACACGACCTGAGGATTACGGCGTTGAGCTTTTTCGATTCGAATTCGAAGCTTCTTGTGTCAACTCAGGACGGACCGCTCAGCACGTGGAATCTTAATACCGAACCGCCAGCGCGAACTGACTCAGCCGACAACTTCATGCGTGCCCGGATCAGTCGAGACGGTCGCCTGCTGGCAACACAGTTCGCGGATAAACTTGCTTTGACGGATCGTGAGACGGGGTAGGAAATCCACCGATTCCATTGCGCCGCCAATCAACATTGCGATATCGCATTCAGTGACGACGGGAAACTAATCGCCTTCAGCACGTTCGACCATACAGCTAAAGTTTTTGATTGTGCGACCGGCGTGCCCGTTGCGCCACAGCCTGACCAGCCCCGAAGCACCGATTGCTTCGCGCTCGCACCCGATGACTCGCGTCTGCATGCAGCGTTCGCCGGTTCGGAGTGGCGTCAATGGCGGATTAA
>JBLFXD010000064.1:0-14687 GCA_047611045.1 Planctomycetaceae bacterium
AAGCCATCCCCATCGACGTCGCCCTTGGAAACATCGATTCGCTAGACATTAACAACTCGTACGGCGGAACCGTGCCGTTGTGGTATCGGCTGCTCAATTGCGGATTCCGTCTGACCGGCTCGGCAGGAACAGACTGCTTCCTCAACCGAGTCAGAAGCCGTTTGCCCGGCGGCGATCGAGTTTACGTGAAGCTCGACGGCCCGCTCGACTATTCAAACTGGATCGAAAATCTGCGAGCCGGACGGTCATTCGTCACGAATGGCCCGATGCTGAATCTCAAAGCCAACGAGCAGGAAATCGGCTCAACGATCCGCCTGTCCGGCCCCGGCGAAATCCAGATCGAAGGCAGCGGAGTCTCGCAGTTTCCACTCTCGAAAGTTGAGCTGATTCAAAACGGAAACGTCGTCGCCAACGGCGAACTCGACGAGTCGAAAACGAAGGCCAATATCAATACCTCGATCCGCTTTGAACGAAGCGGCTGGCTCGCCCTCCGAGCCACCGGCCCGGCTCACCCCGACCATCCCACCGGCGGCCAGTCCGCTCACACCAGCCCGATTTATGTCGAAGTCGTCGACAAACCCGCCGACTCTCGCGAGGACGCTCGGTACTTCCTGAAATGGATCGACCGCCTCGCTCTGGCCGTGCGAGTGCGAGATCGAATCCCGTCCCCGGAACTGCGAGCCCACGTCGACGCCCAACTCGAATCCGCCCGCGACGTCTATCGAAAACTGGCCGAATAATCGCTCGCAACGTAGCTGCGAAAGTCCGACCGCAGAGTGCGTCGCGACGCACCAGCTCAACTACTCCAGTGCTTGAGCATCGTTCGACGACCATCTGGCAGTATTTCGTTTCATGAATGCGTGCCAGACTTTGTCCCCCGGCCACACGCCAGACGCAACTGGCACGACAGACACAAGTTCAAAGCCGAGTTCCTGGTGCATCGTTATTCTCTTCTGCAGCAGTTCAGCAGTTTTGGCTTTGGAGTGAATGTGTACAAATTCTGGCTCACGTTCATCGGGCATACGACACTCCTTGAGAGGCAGTAAGTGAATGTGGCTGGCCACGGCGACGCCCATGATCTGAACAGTCGAGTGCCGTCGCGACGGCCCCAGCCAAGCGGCGGTAGTTCCGGAGAACCCTCAAGACGTACCCTAGGTCACTCGGTGTAGCTGTGCACGTTCTTCAGGAACGCGACCTATTTCGGGTGGCCGTGTTTGCTTGCAAACAGGGCCGCGCAGCGGCACGACGTTTCACGTTGGGGCTGGATTCGAGCGTGTCTGGTTGAAACCTCTTGTGCCTCCGTCACACCGGTTGCAAGCAACCGCTGCCACCCGTCGAGTCGGAAATCAACCGGTGCCACCCGCGAAACCGATTTCGGGTGGCCGTGTTTGCTTGCAAACAGGGCCGCGCAGCGGCACGAGGTTTCACGCTGGGGCTGGCTTCGAGTGTGTCTGGTTCAGACCTCTTGTGGCTCCGCTACACCGGTTGCAAGCAACCGCTGCCACCCGTTCTTTCCTGTAATCAACAGGTGTCACCCGTGCACCTACTTCACTCGTGGGTCGGGAACAGACTTCCGCAATTCTTCGATGAGCAACTGCCACTGTCCATGATCGTAGTTGGAGCGTTGAAGAATATCGTGGCATTGCCAGAACGTCATTTGTGCGAGTTCACGGCGTTTCTGAAAATCAGGATCATCATTGATGTTTGGTAGCTCGGGAGTGAGGGATACTTCATGTAAGTCAGAGCCCAATCGAGTGTTCATTGCCGCCACAGTGCTCACTAAATCGCGTGCTGCGGATGCGACGAATTCCAACAACTGTGCAAGGTCAGCTTCACTTCCAGCGTGAATGCAAAGGATTTGAAGAAACTGAAGCTCTTTATTTGTGGGCGAGCTGATATTCGCGACCAAGGAGTGAATCTTCCCCAACAAGTCAGTGTGGGAACTTACCGTATTCATGGCGTGGGAAACCGCATTTGTACCGAATTCTTTCTCAGCGGCTAAGAGCTTCGCGGCGGCATCGATTTTCTTTGAAGTAAGTTCGATGTGCGTTGTCTCAGACGCACGGTTGACTCGTCGGTGTCCGAAATAGCTCACGAATCGATAGACCCCGATGGCCACAACAGAAATGACGATAATGAGCCATCCGCCCGGTGCATCCCAAACTTTCTTGATTGTTTCAACGTTCAGAGTGGTCACTCCTTATTTAATTGCTGGCCGAATTTAAGTTGTCTACTACTCTGTGCATTGCGAAAACTCATCTCAAGTTTTCTTTCGCATCCATCCAAATGTCAACTGGCGGATGTTTGAGTGCCGAACTCGCGTTTCGCCACAAGCAGTTCATTGCGAAGAAAGCCCGGTCGTTGTTGGAGACGACCGGGCTTTCTTTTTTTGCTTGTGATTCGGATGGAATCGTTAGTCGATGTTGCGTTCGCGGATCCAGTCGGTGTGGAATTTTTCGCCGCGGGGTTTGTCGGTTCGCTCGTAGGTGTGAGCGCCGAAGTAGTCTCGCTGTGCCTGTAGCAGGTTGGCCGGAAGACTCGCTCGACGGTAGCCGTCGAAGTAAGTCAGAGCCGCACTGAAGGCGGGAACCGGCAGCCCGAGTTGCACGGCCGTGGCCACGACGCGTCGCCATGATGGCTGAGCGGCGTTGACTTCGTCCTTGAAGAAGTCGTCCAGGAGCAGGTTTTCGAGTTCCGGGTTCTTGTCGAACGCGTTCTTGATGTCTTTCAGGAAGACCGAACGAATGATGCAGCCGCCTCGCCAGAGCAGAGCGATCGGGCCGTTGTTCAGCTCCCAGCCGAACTCTTTGGCCGCCGCGTTCAACTGAACGTAACCCTGGGCGTAGCTGACCAACTTGCTGGCGTACAACGCCTGGCGAACGTCGTCGATAAACTGCTGACGGTCGCCTTCGAATTTCCCTTCCGGGCCGGAGAGGACTTCGCTGGCTCGGACTCGTTCGTCCTTCTGTGAAGAAAGGCAGCGAGCGTAAACGGCTTCGGTAACCAGCGTCGTTGGAACTCCGAGTTCCAAAGCGTGCTGGCACATCCAGCGGCCCGTTCCCTTCTGACCGGCGGTGTCGAGAATTTTGTCGACCAGATCGCCGTCGCCTTCTTTGTCAGCGACGGTGAAGATGTCTCGCGTGATCTCGATCAGGTAACTGTCGAGCTGGCCTTCGTTCCATTCTTTGAAGACTTCGAACAGTTCCTGGTTGGTCAGACCCAGGCCGTGCTTGAGGATGTAGTAGGCTTCGCAGATCAGCTGCATGTCGCCGTACTCGATGCCGTTGTGCACCATTTTGACGTAGTGCCCGGCTCCGGCTTCGCCAACCCATTCGCAGCACGGAATGTCGTTGTTTTCGCCGACCTTCGCGCTGATGGCCTGCAGGATGTCTTTGACGAACGGCCATGCTTCCGGGTGACCGCCGGGCATGATGCTCGGACCTTTAAGGGCTCCTTCTTCGCCGCCGGAAACTCCGGTGCCGATGAATCGAAAACCTTCTTCGGCGAGTTCAACGTGACGACGGTTAGTGTCAACGTAGTCAGCGTTGCCGCCGTCGATGATGATGTCGCCTTTGTCGAGCAACGGCTTCAAGCTTTCGATGACCGCGTCTGTCCCTCGGCCGGCCTGGACCATGATCATGATTCGGCGCGGTGCTGCCAGGCTGTTGACGAAGTCTTCCAGCGCTTCGTAACCGTGAATCCGATCGGCCGTGCCTTCTTCAACGACACCTTCCGGGCGATCGCCCAGGCCGTTGACGAAGTCGGTCATCTTTTCGGTCGTGCGGTTGTAAACGGCGACGTTGAACCCTTTGTTGGCCATGTTCATGACCAGGTTCTGCCCCATGACGGCAAGGCCGATGAGGCCGATATCGTTGTTTGCCATTGTGTCTGACTTTCAGAGTAGGGTGGGCACTGCCCACCATTGTTTTAAGAGTCGCTTGTTGTGGTTGGTGGGCGGTGCCCACCCTACGGGTCAGCGTTGGATTCGAGCAGAACCGCCGGCGGCGAAATCTTCGACTTGTGACAGCGATGCCATCGTGGTGTCGCCCGGGAAGGTCGTCAGCAACGCTCCGTGAGCCCAGCCGAGTCGCAATGCTTCTTCAGGAGACTTGCCGCTGAGCAGACCGTAAATCAGCCCTGAAGCAAATCCGTCTCCGCCGCCAACGCGATCGAGCACGTCGAGTGAAGCTTGAGGAGCCTGGAAAGTTTCGCCTTCCAGCCACAGCACGGCACTCCAGTTGTGACGGTTGGTGGTGACGACTTCTCGAAGCGTTGTCGCGACGGCTTTGACGTTTGGCAATTCTTTCGCAACGCCTTCCATCATGCCGAAGAAGGCACTTGGATCGAGCTTGCCTTTGGACTCGACATCCTGACCTTTGATGCCCAGACCCATCTGCAGGTCTTCTTCGTTGCCGACGAGCACGTCGCAGAGTTCGACGATGTTTCGGAGCGTCGACTGGCAGGTATCAAGACCACCGGAAATCTGCCACAGCTTGGCTCGGTAGTTCAGGTCGAAGCTGATGATCGCGCCAGCGTCCTTCGCAGCTTTCATGCCTTCGATGATGACTTCAGGAGTCGTCGAAGAAAGTGCAGCGAAGATGCCGCCACTGTGGAACCAGCGACAGCCGCCGGCTTCCGCAAAGATGCTCTTCCAATCGATGTCGCCTGGCTTGAGTCGAGCCGCGGCTTCGTCCGAGCGATTGTAGAAGACGACCGGTGCACGGACGCCGCAACCCTGATCGCTGTAAACGGTGGCCATGTTCGGGCCGTTTACGCCGTTGTGTTCGTACTCTTTGTAGAACGGAGTCACGCCCATCGCGCGAACTCGTTCTTTAATCAGATCGCCCAGTGGGTAGTCAACCATGGCCGTCGCGATGCCGGTGTTCATGCCGAAGCAGTCAGAGAGGTTGGCGGCACAGTTGAATTCACCACCCGAAACGTGAATCGCACACTGAGTCGCTTTGCGGAACGGAATGCGGCCCGGATCGATGCGGTTAACCATGGCTCCGAGTGCAAGAAAGTCTAGACCACCTTCGGCGGGAATAGTCAGCATGGTGTTTCCTTTGAGAGTCTGAGTTCGTTTCGAGTTTGTGTTTCTGAGCGAACAGGCCCCAGGCGAGCGCGAGGCGAATCATTTGTTTCGCGAACGGAATGCGCCCGCCGTTGAATCTGGTGTCGCCGACAAAGCAGCCCTGCTGGTCGGAGGCGTCGCGGCCGCGACTTGCCAGAAAAGCACAACCGTCTGGCGGGCATAGACTTGGGAGTCAGTGCAGCACTGGTAAACTGCCAGCGGGACGCGGATTAGGGGCGGATAATACAGATTCCGGATGCAATTAAAAAGTTGGACGGCGAAAGGGCTGATTTCGTGTGAAACCACTGGCGAACGAGCATCAATCAGGTATCGCGACGAAGCAGTCAGGCCGCCTCGTCATCCTCCTCTTCGTCGTCGTCCTCGTCATCTTCGTCCCACTCTTCATCTTCTGATTCGTCGTCCTCTTCTAGCTCGGAATCGTCTTCGGAGTCTTCGGCCTGGGACTCGATGTCGGACTCGTCGGGCGATTCTTCTTCTTCCGCCTGATCCTCATCCTCGACGAAGAGCTGCGGAGCGTCTTCTTCGACCGGCTCTTCCGACTCGTCAGCTTCGGCCGGTTCGTCGCGACGACGCAGAGTGTCGGCCATTGGCAGGTCGTCGAGGCCGCCGAAGCCGTACTCTTCCAGAAACTGTTTGGTCGTCCCGTAGAGGTACGGTCGACCGAGCGAGTCGTCTTCGCCGGTGATTCGGATCAACCCTCGATCCATCAGTTGCCGCAGCATTTCCGAAGCCTGCACGCCTCGAATTTTATCGACGTCCGCACGAGTCACCGGCTGTCGGTAGGCGACGATCGACAGCGTCTCGAGCATCGGCGACGACAGTTTTGCTCGGGCCTGGCGATTGTGCAGTCGATCAAGCCACATCGAAAACTGAGGCCGAGTCATCATGCGAACGCCGGTCGCCACTTTCTCGATACGAAACGCCGCTCCGCCTCGATCAAGTTTGTCGTTCAGTTCCTGAACTAGCTCGCGCGCTTCCGCCGCGTCGGCCAGCGTTGCGAACTGAGAAATCTTTCGGAAAGACAGCGCACTATCGGCGACCAGCAGAACCGCTTCCAGCCGAGCGAGTTTGCGGCTGCGACGAGTCGGGTGCTCGGCCTTCGCGTCGGTCGACGAAGCACCAGAAGCACCGTCTGCCGACCGAATCTGAAATGACCATTGCCAGCCGGACGTTGCATACAGTTTGGCAGCTGCCGGGCAATTCATCCTCGCTTGCCATTGTGTCGACGAGGCATCGCTTGCCTGTGCCCATTGCACGGCGGCGATCGCGGCAGGCCGTTGGCCCCAACCGGTCATCGATGCAGATTCCAGTTTTCGACCTGCGCGAGCACATCGCCGACGGCGACCAATGGATCGATCGACTCCGCTTCAAACCGGCGTGAGATTCGAGGATCGTCGACTGACGTCACCAGGCACACGAATCGATAACCATTCTGATCCGTATTCGGAGTTAGTCGGAACGTGCGGATTCCCAGCTGATTCAAACGATCAACGGCCTGCTGCCAGGTTAAGGTTTCAACTTGTCCCGAACGAGTCGCGGATGCCGTCGCGCGGCCATCGCTTGCCAGGCGAGAATACCGTCCGGCATTTCCAACGTCGGGGCGAGCATCTTTCAAAGACGCCGCAGCCTCCGTCGGTCGATTCGAAAGTCCCGCAGCAGGAGAAGCGTCGCCCGTTGCTTCGGCTGACGCTGGGGAGTTAGTGGTTCGTGACGGCGGCGCTGCCCGCGGTGGAACTGCTGCCTGCCCGGTGACTGATGGGGCGTTTCCTGACGCTGTCTCTTCGCCGCGACGGCTTCGAGAAATTGTCGCCGATGGTCTCGCGCTTCGTGCCCCGCCGCCAGGAGACGTTCCCGTTGAAGGGGACATTCCCGTTGAAGTCGTGCGAAGGCTGACTTCAGTCCTTGTGTTCGCTGAGCCAGCCAGCGGATCTCGCCACGAAAGTCGACGGCGGGCCAGTTTGCTCGACGAAGCGTTTGCAACAACGCCGCCTGAACTCGACCGTTGACTTCGAACGTTGTCGTACGGTTCGAACAGGTCGACCGACGAGGGGTGACTTGTCGACACACTTCGGACGAGCAACGCATCCGACTGCCCGACGCGGCGTTCGAACATGCGTCCGTAATCCGTTGACTCGTGCGTCCTGGCGGACGGCGACGCGGACACGGGGAAAAATTGTGGAATTCCAAAGACGGCCATCACCGGCACCGCCGTCATTGGAATCAGCATGAGCAAAGTCTTGAACAGACTCTGAATTCGGCGCATTCCGCCTCCCTGTGGAATATCGCGTGGTCAGTCGCCCGGTCTCCGTCTCCATCGTTGTCCCTCCCTGAACAACAATGCCGAGCGATCCGGTCATGATAGGTGACATCGCGAAAACGCCACAATTCCAGTTCTGCAGCCCGTCGCGACGCTCGGCAGAAACGTATTCGCTAAGGCGGACCCGCTATTTCGGTGCGGGTTGATCGTGACCTGGCCCAGTCCTACACTGAGTTTCTGCTTGATTCTGAAGTGATTCCGGCGGCGAATTCGTGTCTCGATGCGAGACATTAACTCCGGAAACGGAGCCCGCTGAAGTCTCAGATGTGCTGGTTGTTCGACGCAGCCAGTTCGAACCATTCATTGAACCGGGATGTGCTGCCATGACTTCTCACCTGTCACTACCCAACGCGATCGTCTCTTCAGCGTCGCGAAAACTGCAACTCATTCTGGCGACCGTCGCAATTGTCATTTGCGGACTGGGCACGACGACAGCGGTGTCTCAGGACGACGCCAAACTAAAAGCGGAGGGAGTGCCGGGAGTCGTCACCACGGCCGACCGCTGGGACATTCACTACACCTACTGGGAATCCCCCATGGGGAAAGAAGCTCCAGTCATCATTCTGCTGCACGGAAAAGGCCAGGCCCGACTCGTCTGGAAAGCGCTCCCCCTGGCAAAGGAACTGGCGAAGAAACAGTTCGCTGTCATTGCAGTCGACCTCCGAAAGCACGGCGAATCCAAAGCTCCGGAATCCGCGTCCAGCCAGGCAAAAAGTGACAAGCTCAGCAAATTCGATTATTCGGGGATGGTCGAAGGCGATCTGGAAGCCATCAAAAAGTTCATTTACGCCGAGCATCAGGCTCAACGACTGAACATGCGAAAGCTGGGCGTCGTCGCTACCGACATGAGCACCGCCATTGCTTTGAACTGGGCAGCTTTCGACTGGAACAAGAAGCCATTCGACGACGCTTCCACGGCTGCCGCAAGAACGCCACGAGGTCAGGACGTCCAGGCTCTTGTACTCGTATCACCCGTCGATTCGTTGAGCGGAGTGGGCACGATTCAAGCCACGCGTTTCCTTCGCGCAACCGGGATCTCGACGCTGCTGCTTTCATCGAAGAAAGCGTCTTCCGAATACCGGACTGCCACAAAGATGTTCTCTCAGCTCGGTGGTACTCAACAGGATCCGAATGAGAAGCGCGTCTTCAACATCGGGTCAGACATCAAACTATCAGGAACCAACCTGCTCGCCCGACAACCACAGCTGCAGGCGGGAGCTCAGAAGTTCCTTGAAGACCACGTCATGAAACACGTCGCTCCCTGGAAAGATCGCGAGTCACGTCTCAAATAGCCTTTGTGGCGACGCTCTCAGCGTTACCACTTATCGCTCGTCGAAACACCGCGAGCCACCAACATTGGAAAGGAGTCCAGTCGATGAGCGAAGCTGTAGCGATCGTACTTGCTGCCGGAAAAGGCACTCGGATGAAATCCGACCTGCCGAAAGTTCTGCACGAAGTTTGCGGTCAGTCGATGGTCGAGCACGTCTTTGACGCCGTGCGAGGGGCGGGAGTCACGCGGATCATCTGCGTCATCGGCCACGAAGCCGATCTGATGCGCGAACGACTCGGCAAGCACACCGATGTCGAATTCGCTCTGCAGGAAGAACAGAACGGAACCGGACACGCCGTCCAAATGGCCGCGCCGATGCTGGAAGGCTACGACGGACCAGTCCTCGTTCTGGCCGGCGACACCCCGCTACTTCGAGCTGAATCCTTGAAAGGCCTGCTCGACGAGCTAACTGACAACGAAGCCGTTTCAGTCGTCGGCTCGGCAGTGACCGACAACAACCAGGGGTTGGGGCGGATCGTGCGGGACTCCGACGGCGAGTTCTCCAGCATCGTCGAAGAAAAAGACGCCACTGAAGAACAGCGAGCGATCAAAGAAATCAACACCGGCTGCTACGCGTTTGATGCGAAGTCGCTGTTCGAATCGCTGGCCGAAGTTAAACCGTTGAACACGCAAGGCGAGTACTACCTGACGGACTGTCCCGAGATTCTTCTCAAGCAGGGCAGGAAGTCTCTGGCCGCCGCGAAGCTCGACATCGACGAGGCGATGGGCGTCAACACTCAAGACCAGCTCGCGGCCGTTGCCGACGTGATCAACGCCCGAGCCGCGTCATAACGACTGTGCCATGTCCAGATCGGCCCGTAAAAGAAGAAAGGCGTCGTGAGCCGAAACTCACGACGCCTTTCAAGTTAACAACAGACAAGTGCGGGCCAGTACTTGCGTTGCTGTCGAGAGACCTACATAGCGACTGCCGTGCCAGTCTCGCCAAAATTCTGAGAAGAATTATTTCAAGGCTCGCGAAATTGCGAAATTGCAGGCATTTACTGCTCAACGCCCATCGTTTTCGCCGTGGCAGCCTTCTTCCGGGCGTGCTGCAACGCTTACCGAGACGGTAGCAGAATAATGCACAGCCTCTGGCGTGGTTCAATTTTGAGGCCACCCCAGCCGCTCCGTAACAATCGGTGAAATCGCAAACCAATCTCCGATGCCCGGGACGAGGCAGTCGCAATCCGCGAGCAACCGCACAATCGATTCAGCCGCCAGCATCGGCAGGAATCAACAGCACGTTGTCTCCATTTTTGACGGGCGTGCTCAGGTCGCGAGTGAACGTTGTTCCGTTCAAATTCAAAAGCCAGCCCGGCGCGAGTTCTCCATCCTCAACACAAAGATCTGCGAGTGACGGAAAATGCTCACCGAGCTGCGAGAGAACTTCTCGCAGCGAAACGACGTCGAGCGTGACTGCCGCAACGTTTGCTCGGCTGCGAGCAACTCCAAAGAATTCCACCTGGATCGAAGGCAAAGTGATACCACTCTTGAGAGGAGAACTGCATTTCCTGTGTCGAACTGCCGGCCGATTACTCGCCGCGAGGAATGAGCCGAATTTCCCTCAGATCGATCAAAGCCTGAACCGGCGGAGACCGTGTGAAGACAGCAAGCCGCGACGCTCCCGGCGGCAGAGTGATCGCGCCGGGCTTCCATGTCGAGTATCGATCCCAGCGATTGGTCGATGGCACTCGGCCTTCGAGCGTCTGCCCGGCCACCGACAGTACAAGCTGATTTCCGGCGGCGCTCCGATGGCAGGCAAAGTCGAACTCAACATCAAACGTTCTTTGAGTAATCGATTCCGGCAGGACGATCGTCCAGGCAGCATGGTCTTTGTCGCTTAGCCAGTTGCCAAGGTTTCGGAAATGCTCCTCAACTATCAGGCTGGGGCCGAAGACCGATGCCACGCTGGCCGGCAAACGGACCACACCATCATCGGACGGCACCACTTCAGCCGGAGCGTTAAACGGAAGCTCCTTTGGCTTCAGACCGGACGTCTGCACAAACGCGATAACGTCAGCGATATCCTGCCGCGAAAGATCTTTCTCCAGGCCTTCGGGCATCAGCGAACGCTGCGAACTGACTAACTGCTCCAGATCTTTGCGAAGCAGCACGTGCTCCTTCCCGTCGGTCGAAACCAGAGTCACGCTGTTGCCGGTCTCGCTAAGCAGCATCCCCGACACCACTTTTCCAGCGTTAGTCACCGCGGTGTAGCTGAGAAACTTTGCCTCGACGGCACGATTGGGATCAAGGATCGCCGTCAGCAACGCGTTGCCCGTGCGATCTTTGAGTGCTACCAGATCGGCTCCGATCGACTTCCCGATCCCACGCAGACGATGACAGCTCGAACAGCGCTTTTCGAAAATCACTCGTCCGCGAGTTTCATCGCTGGCCAGCTTCAAGACTGGCTCAAACTCTTCAATCAACGCCTGACGATCCGACGACGCCTCAACGTCAAACAGCTTCGCCGCCCGCTCACGAATCCCAGCGTCCCGGTGAGTCACCAGCCGCTCCCGCTGAGCCGCATCCAACTGGTTCGTCGCCACCTGCCCGGCATCGACCGATTCCAGAAGTCGCAGCGTCCAGTCGTTTCGTTGAACAAGCGTGTCGACAATCTGCCGCCGCACAGCCGGCGTCAGAATCGTCCACCTCGACAGGAGTAGATTCGGAACTCGTGAATCGTCCGACTGTCCAAGAGCTTCAATGATTGCTGATTGAATCTTCGGCGGATTTTGAGCATTCAGCAAACTGTCTGACCAGAGTAGTTTTTCTGCTGCAAGTATCCCGGTGGCTGCCAGAAATCGAATACCAGCTACCCGCGTCTGATCAGGTTGTGTTGAATCTTCAACAAGCTTCTGGATGCGAGCTTCGTGAATTCTGATTTCACCGAGGATCGAAGTTTGCTTCCATTCTTTCGACTCCTTAAGTCGTTTCCAGGCGTTGTCGTGTGTGCGAATTTCGGCAAACAGATCCACAGTCGGCTCCAGCGAGTCTACCCACTCTTCACCCCACAGTCGGTGAAGTTGTTGCTTCAACTGCCTCGTGACGATGTCGAACCGCCCGAGTGCAGCTGCCTGAACAGTCAGCCGACGAGTCATGGCACCGTTTTCTGGTTTGCTCCGACTCTTCACATTGTCCAATACCGCCTCAATATTCGCCGCGTCGAGGGAGCTGAATACGGCGGCGATCAGATTCTTGTCATCTGAATGTTTCACAATGAACGTTGCCGCTCCCACTGTGGGATCGAACTGGTCCGCTGAGTATGCGAGCTGCATTCGGACGAGATAATCTGGATCGTCAACGAGCCCGGCAAGTTGCCGGTAGGAATTTAGCGGGTCCTTTTTCAGAGGATCGTTGGCCGAAAAAACCTGCCAGGACGGACCCCTTAGACGAGCTGCATGTCGACGTACGGCAGGGTGCGTGTCATCAAACGCGGCAATCGTGGTCTGGTAACTTGTCGGCACTTTGCTCGCGACAAGTGTGCAAAGGGCCTGAAGCCGCGTTGCAGGATTGGGACTCTTTGTGGCCAATTCACTGATCGTGGAGCGATCGAATTTTTCTTCGACACGATGGACGAGGATTCGCTGCGCAGCATCTCGCCACCAACCGTTTGGGCTCGAAAGCCGACTGATCATTTCTGCTGGCGCTATCTCGTCCCAGTCTTTCGCGAGCCAATCGCGCCGTCGGTCGTCTGAGCCGGGCGAAGTTCCCGTTGCCTCATCGTTAGCGACTCCGCAGCAGGCAGAATTCTCGTCGCGGACGATGCGGTAGATACGGCCCATTTTGTTCCCGGCTTGCAGGTTCAACTTCTCTTGCCACTCGGACGGGATCCACTCGGGATGTTCGATCACGAAGCGGTACATGTCAGCCACCCAGAGTGCTCCATCGGGGCCGGTTCGAACCATGACCGGGCGAAACCAGGAATCACTCGACGCCAGAAACTCTGACGACTTCTCGTTCGCCGAGCGTCGAGCGGTGAAGACTCCGTTCTCCTCGGTGACAATGCGGCGAGAAACAAGGTTATGAACCGGTTCGCAGACGAACGCGTCACCGGCAAACTCTTCGCCCAGCAGCGAGTCACGATAAAACATCGCACTGCAGGCTGACGTGAACCGGTTGGCTCGATCGTGATCGTTGAAGCGTTCCATCGTGTTGCTGATGGGGAAAACCGGTGACGCTCCGGGCGGGTCAAAGATCTCACGCCGAGAGTCTCCGGCAGCGGCATGAGGGTTTCTGCGGATGTATCGGTCGTCGAGCGAGTAATGCCACATCGGTCTCGAATTGTTGCCTCCGAACCAGTTGCCCCAGTCGTCTCGGCACCGACCAAACTGACTTTGCCCGGACACAGTATCGATCAATCCGTAGTCTGGTTGAATCCGCACATCGCGGCCTCGGATGTTGACCGAACGTCCCGGACCGATGACCTCGTGAACCGGATCGAAAGGATCCCGGTCGACAACCCGGAATTTAGACTCGTCGTCAAACAGGTCTCCTTCTCCGACTTTGCCGACAACTCTCACGTTGCCTCCGCTGTCGCCGTTGGCAACGTGCAGCCAGTTATCAAGGCCCCAACGCAAACCATTCACTCGATGCTGCTGGTTGCCCTCGACAAATCCGTCGTACAGCGTTTTCCGAACGTCCGCTTTCAGGTCTCCGTCGGTGTCTTCGGCGTAAAAGATCGTCGGAGCGTCGGTGACGATGACTCCGTTCCGCCAGCGATGGATCCCCGTCGGAAAATTCAGACCGTCCAGAAACGTCGTCGCCTTGTCGTACTTTCCGTCGTTGTCGACATCTTCGAGAACCCGAATTTCGCCGCCGGATGTTGGCTTGCCGTCGGCATCGGTAGCGCCGTTCGGGTAGCCGCCCATCTGGACAACCCACAGCCGCCCCTGAACGTCCCATTCGAAGGCGACCGGATCCTGAATCAGCGGCTCGGCCGCGACGAGTTCAGCCTTCAGCCCCGGAGCAAGTTGAATCGTAGCCAGAGATTCCTCGGGCGACTTTGAAAGTGGAAATGCGTCCGCACTCGCATTGGCGTCCGGCTTCTTCAGCGGCGAGACCGCTCCCTGCTCAATCTTCAATGGCCGCAGCAGTTTCTCGACAGAGACCCGATGCATCATGTCCGGCAGGTCGGCGGTGAATTCGTTCTGCCAGCAAAGATGCCCGGAGTGGAAAAAGAATCCGTTGTCAGTCCCGTCAAACCGAAGCGCCGACAGAGGAGAAAGCTGCTTAGATTGGGGGAGCATGACCTTCTTAAACTCTCCCCAGCTCTCGCTGTCCTTTTCGAAAAAGTACAGAGCCTCGCCAACAAGAATGTCGAGGTCGCCATCGCCGTCAAAGTCTCTCCAGCGGGTCGAAAAGTGATCAGGGATCTGTTGTGATTGTGGACGGAGCTTCTCGCCAGAACGACGAAATCGGACGAAGCTTTCAGTCCTATCTGCGGATAAAAGCCCACCTACCAGGACAGCTTCGCTGATGCCGTCGCCATCTACGTCGCGAAGGGAATCGAAGCTGTAACTGTCTCCGGGAATGTGAGGGAGTGCTCTCCGGCCAACTCTTCGAGTATCACACAAGTCAATCCCACGTTTATCCTCTTCCCAGTCGTCGTCGCTAAACATCCAAGCGTCCCAACTCGCTGGATCATCTACGTTCTCGCGTGATCGACGCGTCAATAGAGTGGGCCGACCGTCTTCATAGAGAACTCCGAATTCTGCCGATGCGACACTTTGAGTCGGCAAGGATTGCTCGCGCCACTGATTCCGGGGGATGTCCCAGATCCTTGTCGACTGTCTCTTTGAATTTCCAATCACGACGTCCATGAACCCGTCGCGGTTTACGTCAAGAAGCCGGACGCCGTTGTCGGCGCCGTCTGCCTGCCGTAATGGTTGCCCGGCCAGCAGATTCTCATTGAGCCGATCGTGAGCTTCTCGGAAGTTCAGAAACTTCAC
>JBLFXD010000065.1:0-14632 GCA_047611045.1 Planctomycetaceae bacterium
GGCGTCAGTTGGTACGAGGCAATGGCATTCTGCAAATGCGCCGGCGGAGAATTGCCGACCGAAGCGCAGTGGGAATACGCGTGTCGCGCCGGAACGAAAACCAAATACAGCTTCGGCAACGATGTGACTATGCTCGCGGAGTACGCTTGGTACGGGTCGAACAGCGAGAAACAGACGCACCCTGTCGGATTGAAGAAGCCGAATCCATGGGGACTGCACGACATGCACGGAAACGTTGATGAATGGTGCTTCGACGGAGGACGCATCTACGAATTAGCGTCAGTCATCGATTCGGTTGGTCCGACAGAAATGTCGGTTGACCGAGTCATCCGTGGTGGTTCTTGGGGCGATTCCGCTCGATCCGTGAGGGCGGCATCTCGGCACGCAATTTCGGTTGGCGACCGACATGATAGCATTGGCTTTCGCTGCCGAATTCAGTGCCCTCCAACAGGGCCGGAGGACGGACAGGCGGAGCGGAGAGTGAAGGCGGACGCGTCGCGCGCAGGAGCGACGGAGCCGACGTGTCATGTCGCATCGAGCCCCGACTGCGAATTTCCGTAGGGTGTGACCAGCGGAGTGAATCAAACGGATGGTGTGCCGGCGCGGACGACTTTTCGTGTTACCAGACCGGGAATCAGGCTCGCAGGATCTCCGCGCCGGCACACCACGATTAACGCTCGGCCCGCTTGTCACACCCTACGCAAAACTGACGTGTCGAGTTGTGGATTTCGTTCCCGATTACTCTATACGCGAAGCCCAGAACGGTTGCGTTTGCCAGCGTTGTTCCATGGCGTAGTAGACTGTCCGATTCTTCAGGTAAGCGCTGTAAACGCTTTCGACCTGCTTTGCATAATCGGCCAGCGCGTCAACGTTGCCGCCCATCGAACCGTGTACGGCTTCGGCAGCCATGATGCCGTGGTAGAGCGACGTGTAGAGCCCTTGCGACGACAGCGGGTCGAACGAGGTGGCGGCGTCGCCGACGGCCAGCCAGCCGGGGCCGGACCATTGGGCCAGGTGACCGCTGTTGGCCGCCGTCGAGCGGGGCGACGTCGCTCGCTCGTAACGATTTGCCGAAACGAGTTCGCTCAACGCGCGTGTCTTGGTCAGCAGTCGGTCGAACTGGTCGGGCTGTCTGGCGACCTGAGCCGATTCGGTGCCGACGTCGGTGAAGTACGCGACGATTCGCTGAGCATGCGGAAGCAGAGCGGTGTACCACCAGCCGTCGCAAGCTGACTCGATGCGCGTCAGCGCGTCGCGATCAGGTTCCACGTTTTCCACCTGCCGGAACAACGCGGAGTAGCATGTCAGATGATCATCGCTTTCGTGTCGGACGGCGAGGCTGCGTGCCTGCTTCGACTGGATGCAAAGTCAATCAATTTGTGAGCCGAACCAGGCCAGAAGATCGGCTGCTTCCTGGGCGGTCTGGTCGCTGAGGATGGCTTCGGGCATCAGCGATTGCGGGCTCTTCTTCATGACGTCGATGTTTCGCTTGGCGATGCGAATCGTTTTTCGTTCGGCGGTTTTCAGTACGACTTCGGAATCGGTCTGGCTGATGAGCAGGCCGTTGTGGATCTTGCCATCGTCCGTGACGACGCTCCAGGTCGCGAACTTCTCGTCGACCTTGAGTGACGGTTTGAGAATGTGAGTCAGCATTTCGGAGCGTCGCGGGTACTTCTTGCGAATCTCGACGAGCGTTGGCCCGGTGGACTTCGCCGCGTCGTTGACGTCATGGCAGTTTCGGCAGCGTGCTCCGTCGCTGAAGAAGATCAGGCGGCCTCGGCTGGCGTCTCCTTTAAGAGTCAAGACGGCTTGAGGATCGATGTTTCGACCGAGTGTCTTGCGTCGAGACTTCTGCGGGATGAACGTTTCGAAGAGGCCGCGCACGTCGCTGTTGCTGGATTCGTAGATGTGCCCCGTGTCGATGTGAAGGATTGATCCGCTGTGAATTCCTGATGAGAGTGCAAGAGCCCCCTCCGTGGACTGAATCAGGGTGTCGACGGCTGAGTGACGGCCCAGGCCATTCGCCGACCGAGGGCCGACCTTTGCAGTAAGTTGGTCCAGCAGCTCGCGTTCACGTGAGTCTTCCTGGACGGGAGCTGAATCCTGGTCGCTTTTCTGGTGCGGCAACGAGCCAATCCATTTCTCGATCAGAGCGACGCCCTTGCTGTCGACGACTCGCGAGCCGATGTACGGCATTCGTGCATAGCCGAGTTTTGACATCCGGTACAGCAGGACCGAGCGGTACGGATCGCCTGGCACGATGAGCTTCGCGTTTTCGAGACCGAACGTGCCGATTCCCGTCCCCTTGTTTGTCTTCAGATCGGCGAACGGCAACTCGCGACGAAGATAGAACGACACGATGGCGTTGCCGCCAGGGTGATGGCACGAGCTGCAGTTTCCGTGCAGGTACGATCTCGCTCGGTCATTGAGACTTTGAGAGTCGTCATGAGGATCGACAAGTCGCGCGGGCGAGTCTTCCGGCAGCTTCGCCCCAGCGGCGATCACTTTCTGACGGGACAACAAATCAAGTTGCTTAAGCAGTTTCTGGTTAGTTGCGACCGCCGCTCGGTCGAGCTGATTCGGGACAAAGCCAAGTACGAATCCGGACCCGGCGTTGTGACACATGCGGCACTCGTTTTCAGCGTTCGCGTGCCAGTTGATTTCCTCCGACTTCCCACGAAGTGTGCCGGGCGGTGTGTGATGAAACTCATGGTCCGTCCCCGCGGTGTCAACAAGCGTCGCGTCGTGCTCGTCGTTCCAAAGGTAGGTGTAGGGGTGCCAGGTTCCGTTTCCGAAGTGAAGTACCTGGGTTTCGAGTGGCAGATTCGGTCGCTCTGAACTTGTCGCCTTTTCGACCGGGATGAAAAGGTGTTTGACGAAGACCGTTCCTTCCGGGTACTCGGCCGGCTTGTCGGCAGTAGCAAGCGTGATTGTCCAGGACTCTGGAATCGCGACCCATCGCTGTGCCTTGGCCCCGTCCATCCAGCGTTCGACGGTGACTTCGTAGGGAACGAGGCCCGGAGCCGGAATCATGGTTTCCAGCGACGTGAACAGGCCGGTCTCGCTGAGTCGTCGCGGGAAGTTGGCGGACTTGTCTTCGAGACCTGACGGAACGATCTCGTAGATTTGACCGGTGAAGTCGTAATCGAGAACGAACAACTCTCCGTCCGAACCTTCTGCGAAGGCAGTGATTCGCTGGTCGGTGTCGACGAGCGTTGTGTGCGTGTAAGAATCCTGACCGTCGGACTTGATGCCCCAGATGGTGCCCGTGATGTAGTCTCCGTAAATGAAAGTGCCGTCGAGTTCGGGCAGTTTACTGCCGCGATAAATCGGGCCGCCGATGACTGAGTTGGCTTCGGTGTGCGAGTGATCTTTCACGGGCGGGCGAATCGGGGTCGGACCTTGCTTGACCTCGCTGCGTAGCACGGCTCGACCTTCCATGATCGGCCAGCCGCAGTTTCCGCCTCGGACAATGCGGTGGACCATCTCCCAGGATTCCCAGCCGTTGTCTGCCGCGAAGATGTTTCCCGTTTTTCGATCAACGCCGAACTTCCAGGGATTCCGTAATCCGTAAGCCCAGATTTCCGGCTGCGCACCGTCAAGGTTGACGAACGGATTATCCGAAGGAACCGAGTAGTTCTTGCCGTCGTCCTTCTTGCGAATATCGATTCTCAAGACGCAGCCGAAGAGGTTCGAGACATCCTGCGCGGCCGTTCGACCGTCCGGTGGGTTCGGTCCCGAACCGTCACCGGTCGAAATGTAAAGCATCCCGTCCGTGCCGAACTGCAGGCAGCCGGCGTTATGACCTCCAGCCGGCCAGGTGAGGATGACTTCTTCACTCTGCGGATCAGCCTTTGGCTTTTCGCCTGCGACTTGAAATCGTGAGACGTATGACGTGCCGTCTTTCGAGTAGCACACAAACAGTTCCCAATTCGTGCCGCTCTGTCCGTAGGCCGTCGCGTGCCAGATCGCGCTGCTGGTAATTGTCAGCAGCAGGTCCTTCTGTGCTTCCTGCGGATTCTTCTTGAAGGTGTAAATGTTCCCGCCGATTTCGCTAACAAGCATCCGACCGCACTGCAGTTCTTCCAGGCTGGTCGGGTTCTTGAACGAGAGCTTCGGAAACGCTGGCCGAATCGCGTACGGAGCGGGCGGCGTGGGCGTGCCGGTGATCTTCGACGTGGTCCACGCTGGCCGCGGGCTGTCAGCAGCGGAGAGTTGATCGTTGCTCACA
Organism: Planctomycetaceae bacterium; assembly: GCA_047611045.1. GTDB lineage: Bacteria > Planctomycetota > Planctomycetia > Planctomycetales > Planctomycetaceae > JABMPE01. Next base: position 4,232 of record JBLFXD010000065.1, read on the forward strand.
ATCGTCACGCACAACACCGCAAGCGTGAGGACGAGTCGCTCAAAAACGGTCCGTCCTGGTACTGCACACAACATTTGAAGTCTCCTCGAGCCACTGGTTGAGTTTCGCGCGAAGCTTTGTAACACGCGAAGTGCCGAATCTCGATTCAACGGGCGCGGCAAACTAGAAATTCTGCTGTTGCGTCCACGTTTGTTGGAGAGTTCCATGCTTGGGAATCGAGAAACCGGCCGTCATTGCAGAGGTGCGATGACGGCCGGTCGAGTTGCCGTGATTAATCCTCGGCCGATCACCGAGTGACTAATCGATGGGGAGAGCTACCGATTACTCGTTCATGTTGTATCCGACTTCGTTGTGCAGCGCGAGATCGAGGCCGCTGAGTTCATCCTGCTCGGTGACTCGCAGGCCGATCGTGGCGTCAACAATTTTGATGACCACGTAGGTGGCGATGAGTGTGTAGATCGTCGTGATCAACGCAGCGCCCGCCTGGACCTTGAACTGGCTGACGATGCTGTAGTCGCTGTCCTGAGTTCCGCCGAACATCTCTGCGGCGAAGACTGCCGCGAGTAGCGTTCCGACAAGGCCGCCGACTCCGTGAACACCGACGACGTCCAGTGAATCGTCATAGCCAAATTTATTCTTGAGCGATGTCGCAGCCCAGAAACAGATGAAGCCCGATGCGATTCCGATTCCCAACCCACCAATCGGGCCGATGAATCCGGACGCCGGAGTGACCGCGGCCAGACCGGCGATCGCTCCCGTCGCTGCACCCAGCACGCTGGGCTTTCCGTTCTTGACCCACTCGATCCCCATCCAGGTCAACGTGGCGGCCGCTGCCGAAACGTGGGTAGCGACCAGAGTCATCGCTGCCGAACCGTTGGCTCCCAGAGCGCTTCCGGCGTTGAAGCCAAACCAGCCGACCCACAGCATCGCCGTTCCGACGACGGTCAGCGTTACGCTGTGTGGAGCCATGATTGATTTTGGAAATCCGGTTCGAGGCCCGATCACGATGCAGGCAACCAGAGCCGCAGCTCCGGCCGTAATGTGGACGACGATTCCGCCAGCAAAGTCAAAGACTCCCCAGTCAGCAAAAAGTCCGCCCGCTCCGCCCCACGTCATGTGGCAAATGGGCAGGTACACGACGATCAGCCAGATTCCGGAGAACCACAGCATCGCCGAGAACTTCATTCGCTCAGCAAACGCTCCGACGATCAGCGCCGGAGTGATAATCGCAAAGGTCATCTGAAACGCGAAGAAGAGAGGCTCGGGAATCGTTCCCCACATCGTGTCGCCAGTGACTCCCGCGAGAAATGCTTTCGACGTGCCGCCGATGAACGAGTTGAGGTTCACCGTTCCTTCAACCATGCCTGTCGTATCGAACGCCAGGCTGTATCCGAAGCCGAGCCAGATGATCGTGATCAAAGCCGTCAGCGCCAGACACTGCATGAGCACTGAAAGGACGTTCTTCGTCCGGACAAGTCCGCCGTAAAAAAGTGCCAGGCCCGGAATGTTCATGAAGAGGACAAGAGCCGTCGCGACAAGAATCCACGCCGTGTCGCCGGTGTCGAGCGTGCTGACCGCTGGAGCTTCGACCGGTGCTGAGACTTGGGAAAGCTCAGCATCGCCCTCAGCAGCAAGACCAGTCTGCATCATCGTCGGCAGGAACAGAATAAGAGTGGCCATGACGATCAGCCGAACGAACGGAAATTGGCGTGCCCCGACAGAGGGTAATTCGAGATTCATGTCTCAACGGTTCCTTGCTTCAATATAAGTGGGGGTGGATGCCGACTACGATGAGGCACGCACTCGGCGTGTCTACGCACTGAGAGCACGCAGACGGTCAGGAAGTGGAGATCACTCTACAATTGCACGGTTGGAAAGAATCGCCGGTCCATGCTGAGTTCCATGATCAATTGCAATGTCAGACGTGTTCTGACAATTTCCAGACAAGCTGAAATCCGTCAGAAAATACCACGGCGACGAGCATACTGGTGGGCGATTGGTTCAGCAATCAGTCGCAACCACTGACCTCTTGAAACAGCCGGCAGCTTTACTGAACTGCATGAGTGGTTATCGTTCTTCGAGATTCGGCCAGAACGGCGGATGCCTCTGCCGAGTTCTGTTATCACGCCGCCCGTTTTCGGAATCTCAGTTCGACACCCTCTCGCCGGAGCGTATTTCAGCATGTTTAAAGCACCGTTCACTCTGCTTGTCTTTGTCAGTCTTGTGGCTTCGGCGGTTGCCGATTCGAAATCAGATATTCCAGCCGGCAAATGGCGAGCGGTCGAGATTGACAAGATCTCAGTCGGGTACGGCGTGCAGCTGACCGATGTCAACGGCGACGGAAAGACGGACATCGTGCTGGCGGATCAGAAGACGTTTCAGTGGTACGACAATCCAAACTGGACGAAACACATCATCGCCGAAAATCTGACGGTTCGAGACAACGTCTGCATCACGGCACGAGACATTGACGGTGACGGCAAGTGCGAGATCGCTGTCGGTGGGCAATGGAACTATCGCGAAAGCGTCAAAGACGGTGCGGTCTTTTATCTGATCCCGCCGGAAGACCGCACGCAGCTCTGGACGCCGGTCAGGCTGCACAACGAGCCGAGCACTCACCGCATGCACTGGGTGAAGGGCCGCGAGAACAAGTTTCAATTGATGGTGAAGCCGCTGCGTGGTCGAGGCAGTGTCGACGGCGACGGAGCGGGCCTTCGCCTGCTGGAATACTTCATGCCGCCGAACCCGCAGGACGAGTGGAAGTTCAGCGTCGTTTGCGACTTCATCCATCTCTCGCACAACTTCCACCCGGTCAACTGGGACGATGATCCGGAAGAAGAAATCATCGTCGCCGGCAAAGAAGGCGTCTGGCATTTCGATCGGCAGGAAAATGACTGGGCAGCCACTCAACTGACGAAAGATTTCGCTGGCGAAGTCCGAGACGGAAAACTGCCGAACGGAAAACGCTTCATCGCGACGGTCGAGCCCAAACACGGATCGGTCTGCGCCGTCTACACAGAGCCCGCTAAAAAGGGAGACCTCTGGCCGTCGGTCAAAGTGCTCGACGACAAACTCAAGGACGGCCACGCGCTGGCCTGTGCCGATTACCTGGGAGTCGGTTCCGACCAGATCGTCGTCGGCTGGCGAGCCATGAACGACCCCGGCGTGCCCGGCATCAAACTCTTCACCCCGCTCAACAAGGATGCGACAAAGTGGCGTGAAGACAGACTCTCCTCCGAAAAAGTCGCCGTCGAAGACATCAAAGTCGCCGACCTGAACGGCGACGGCAAAGTTGACATCGTCGCCGCCGCCCGCCAAACGAAAAACCTCGTCGTCTTTTTCAACGAGCGATAGGTCGCCAGAGGATTAGAACCACGGAAGACACGGATTTACACGGAAGGCTCATGCTGTTTTCCGTGTAAATCCGTGTCTTCCGTGGTTCTTTTCTTATGACACATCAGAACTTCGTCAGGACGAGATTGAACGCCAATCATCCAGCGACGAGTGGTAACTCGTCGATTGTGCACGTCGGCGTAAGTTCCAGATTTCGTGAAAGAAACTGCTCGGAGCTGTGTGTTAAGGTCACGTTTTGCCTTTCGAGCGAGTTCCGATGGTCGTTCCTGATACTCGACACAGCCTGCTACTGAGACTGACCGATGCGTCGGATGTTTCGGCGTGGGATGAGTTTGTCGCGATCTACGAGCCGCTGGTTTATCGGCTGGCTCGGCGCAAAGGGCTGCAGGATGCGGATGCTCAGGAAGTCGTTCAGGAAGTGATGCTGTCGGTGTCGCGGGCGGTGGAAGACTGGGATCCCGATCTCAGCCTCGGACGCTTTCGTGACTGGCTGTTTCGGATCGCTCGCAACCTGACGATCAATTTTCTCACCCGGCCGAAGCATCGTCCGATCGGATCGGGGGACAGCGCGGTCGCTCGATGGCTGGAAGCCTTGCCCGATGACGGGGCTGAAGAATCGGCACTGTTTAATATCGAGTATCGTCGCGCGGTGTTTTATCGAGCGGCGAAGGCAGTCCGGTTGGCCGTGCGGGAGTCGACGTGGGAAGCGTTCTGGCTGACGAGTATTGACGCTCGGCCGGTTCAGGAAGTCGGAGAACTGCTCGGCATGAGTGTCGGCAGTGTCTACATCGCGAAGAGTCGCGTGATGGCTCGTTTGCAGAACGAAGTGCAGCTGTTTGAACGCGCGGAAGAGAGTCGCAACTAACGGCTTTCCGATTGGTTGAGGAAACGGTCATGAAATCAATCGAAACAGAATCGTGCGACGATTCGAAACTGCAGCAGTTGCTGGTGCTCGATGAGAACAGTCGCGAATTGAATAAGGTCTCGACCCACGTCGATGATTGTCCGCGTTGTCAGAACCGGCTTGTGGAACTCGCCGCGAGTGCCGATCGATGGTCTGAAACATGTGACCTGCTGAGTGATGTGGATGTGTCGGCCGATCATGTCGAAAGAGCAGCGTCGACGAAGCTGGACTTCCTGTCGGAACCGAATCATCCGGAAATGCTCGGTCGGATGGGGCGATACGAAATCGAAAAGGTCGTCGGTCGCGGCGGGATGGGCGTTGTGCTGAAGGGGCACGACGGAGAACTCAACAGACCGGTGGCGATCAAAGTGCTGGCTCCGCACCTTGCTCACAACGGGCTGGCTCGGCAGCGGTTCGCTCGTGAGGGCAGAGCGGCAGCGGCGGTTGTGCATGAGCACGTCGTGCCGATCTACGGAGTCGATTCGGACGCTGATCTGCCGTTCCTGGTGATGCATTATGTCGCCGGCCAGTCGCTGCAAAGTCGAGTCGACCACGAAGGCCAGCTTCCCGTCGCGGACATCCTGCGGATCGGCATTCAGGTGGCGGCAGGTTTGTCGGCGGCTCACGCTCAGGGAGTCATTCATCGAGACATCAAGCCGTCGAACATTCTGCTGGAACAGACGGTTGACCGTGTTCTGATTACTGATTTCGGGTTGGCTCGTGCGGCTGACGATGCGAGTCTTACTCAGTCCGGAATTCTGGCCGGCACGCCGCATTACATGTCTCCGGAACAGGCCAGCGGCGACCCGATCGATCACCGGTCGGACCTGTTCAGCCTCGGGTCGGTTCTCTATTTCATGGCGACAGGCAGGCAGCCGTTTCGAGCTGAACGAGCGATGGCCGTGTTGAATCGAATTTGTAACGAAGCTCATCGTCCAGTGTGGGAGATCAATCCCGAGATCCCCGACGAGCTTTGCGACATCATCGATCAACTGCTGGAGAAGAAGCCTCGTTCACGATTCGCCGACGCCGGGCAGGTCCAGGCGGCTCTGTCCAGGGTGCTCGTCACGGTGCAGCAACCGGTGCAGCAACCGGGGCAGCGCCGAGTTCGCTCAAAAATGCGGCGCTGGGTTCGACAGCGGCGGCGGGCGTTCATCGGAGCTGCCGTGTTGTTAGTTGGAAGTCTTGCGGTATCGATGTTGCTGCCTGATTCCAGCCAGAACCAATCTGGTGCAAGCACGGCAACAGAATCTTTCGGGCAGCAAACTGCGAAGCAGGCCAAACGCGAAGAGGTCAATTCCGAAGACGCGAAGTCTGACGGAGTTCTTTCAGCGATTGCCGGCGAGCAAAAGCTTGATCGTGACTTTGCCGACGAGATCAACGCCGTCCAGATAACGCTTCGCGATCTGGAAGCAGCACACACTTTTGAAGGCAGCGGTTTTCTGCACGGCGGTACCACCGGGTGGGGAGCCGAAATCGACGATCTTCAGCGGCGTTTAGTGGCCGTAGAAGAATCACTTGCTATTCCCAGTTCGTCAATCACTTCGTCTAACGGAGAAACAGAATGAATCAACAATACGTAATTCGTCGGTGGCTGTGTGCCAGTGGCGTAACGGTGGCGGGAGCGATTCTCGCCCTACAAGTCTCAGCACAGGGCGTCGCACCGGGAAGTCCGCCTGGGCAGGCCGTTCTCCAGCAAGGGCAGTTTGGATTTCGGAACGCGAACTCTGGTGCGCCGGGCCAACCTTCAGGAGGTGCGTTCGACCCAAGTACGGAGGGCCGGTTGAATTCGGCAGGATTGTTCAATTCTGGGAGCGGTGGGAGTGGCAAGAACATTCCCGATGCCGGTGGAGCCAACTCTGTTGGGAACAAGCCATCCGACAATTCGAAGATCAATGCAGCGAAGCTTCAGAAGGCGATCGAGACACTAAAGCGGGCAACGAGCGAGGAAGCCCGCAAGGCAACGCTGGAAAACCTTTCACAGATTGTGCATGAAATTTTCGACGAAGACCTTAAGAAACGCGAGTCAGAAGTCGGCGATATCCGGCAGAGGGTCAGCAAGCTCCAGGCACTCATCGACAAGAGAAAGGAATCGAAGGACCGCATTGTTGACCTGCAGTTCAAGATTCAGCTCAACGAAGTGGAAGGGCTGGGCTTTGCGATCAAGCGGAGTGGTCGCAGTCAGAACTTGAATGCGTACATCGGCGGCGGACTTCCAGGTATGGGAATTGCGACGATGATGGGCGAGTCCGGCGTCCAGCATTCGCAGATGCGCGGCGCGAGTTCCGGAGAGGACTATGCCGGAGGTGCTGCGATGAATTCGTCCGACGATCCTCGTCGCAAGAGTGAAATCGTTTTGCAGGCCGCAACGTCGAAACTCAAAGAAGCCACGAGCGAGGAAGAGCGTCAGGCAGCAGGAAAACTGCTCCGGTCTGCTTTGGAACGTTACTTCGCAACGGACCTTGAAATGCGGGAACGCGAGATCAAAGGAATCCAGGAACGAGTGACGAACTTGGACAAGCTGATCGAGCGGCGGCGTCAGGCTCGTGATCAGGTGATTTCGTTGCAGTTGGAAGTGCTGAAGAACGAAGCCGACGGCCTCGGATTTTTCAGCACGAGTTCTCGCCGTTCTTCGAACGGCAACGGTGCGTTTCATGTAAACGTACCCGGCATGAATCAATCGTTCATTGGTTTCACCAGGTAGTCGGACTCAACCGGAATTCGGCTCTGCCCCTTAATTGTGAGCCGAACGCGCTAGCGTCGGGCCGTGGCGAGAAAAACCTGCAAAATTCATGGCCCGCAGCTAGCACCGTCGGCTCACAAATGACTTCACAGTCTATTAAGGGACAGAGCCTGGTCCGCCCAATCGGGCCGTTGATTTGAGTGGGCCGGAGGCCCAACTCTTCCCTCGTCGAGTCGAGGAAAAGGACTGTGGCCGACGGGACGAAAGATGTCAGGAGACAGGCGATCGCTTCAGGGCGGTCGCCTGTCTTCGTTTGCCTGCCTGTCGGTAATCGATCAGTGTCGGCTCGTGGCCGGCTCGTGGCCGAAACAGGCGAACGTGGTGAACCGGGCGGCTCAATCAGCTAACGTGATGGATTCGGGTTCTGACGGCGGGCGTCATCTATTCGTCCTCCGGGTAGTCCTGAATGTTGAATTGAGTTGACGTTGCACTCAGGCCTGCACTGCGAACCCCAGCAGCTTGTCGGAATTATCTTATGAAGCAAAGACTGCTGATAATTCTGCTGTTCTTCCCGGTTGTCGGCACGATGGCTTCGGTTGTCTTTCGAACTAACGGTAAGGGCACGCCGGAGTCCGGAACGACGTCGCAGCAGGTCTTGACGCTGAATGGGGCCGTTCAGTTTGGAGAGGATCACGCATTCACCCAGACGGCTCGAAAGTTTGAAGAGCTGGTCAAAGAGTACTACGGCAAGCCGATTACTTTCGAACTTTATGTCAACAGCGAGCTGGGGCTGGAGAAGGACTATTTCGCCTACATGAGTCATGGGATCGCGGTCGACTACGCGATCGTCACGCCAGCTCACATGTCGACGTTTTCTGAGTCGGCACCGCTCGTTGATATGCCGTTTCTGTTTCGGGACGTGGATCACTGGAACAAGGTGCTCGACAGTGACGCTCTTGATCCGATCGTCAGCGAAATTCGAGAACGCGCCGATGTGATGCTGATCGGCTATGCGGGCGGGGGTGTCCGGAATCTGATCGTCAACCGCCCGATCACAAACATGGCCGAACTGAAAGGTCTGAGTATGCGGGTGATGGGCGCTCCGATTCAAACTCGTATCTTCCAGGCGATCGGCGCGTCGCCTTCGGTGATCGCATACAGCGAGGTCTACAACGCGATTCAAACCGGAGTCATCGATGCGGCGGAGAACGAAGCGTCCGGAATTCAGCAGATGAAGTTCTATGAGGTCGGTCCGGAGATCTCGCAAACTCAGCACGCCATCACGGTGCGGCCTTTGTGTTTCAGCGGAAAGACGTTCAGACGATTGCCGCCGGATCTGCAGGCAGCGATTGTGAAAGCTGGCCGCGAAGCCGGCGCGTTTGGTCGCCATCTTGAATCAACCGAAGATGCAGCCATGCTTTCCGGGATGGAGAAGGATGGAAAGCTGAAAGCTCACAAGTTCACTCAGAGAGATGAGCTGTTGAAACTGGCTGAGCCGGTGAAGCAGGAATACGCCCGGGAGATCAAAGCGGAAGAGATTCTGGCTCGAATAAACGCGTTATAGCGAGCCTCATTCTTTAGAAACGAAACCGCTAATGGACGTTGATTAGTGCTAATTTCTGGCACCGACGCTTCAGTCTAACTTAGCGGTCATCAGAGGTTTGTTTCCGGTCATGACTACGTTCGCAAAAATGGTCAGCGCTTCGCTGGACTATTACGTCCGAGCACTCAAGGTCTCGTTGACGCTGCTGATGGCGTTGATGATCGTTCCAGTGTTGCTGCAGATTCTGTCTCGCTATTCGGGAATCATCCCTCGGTATATCTGGACTGAGGAAGTTGCCAGGTTCTGCTTCGTCTGGATCATCATGATCGGTTCGATGATTGCGGTGCGAGATGAATCGCATTTCAAGGCAGACCTTTTTCCCCAGCCTGAATCCGCTCAGCAGAAAGCGGTGGGCGAGTTGATCGTCCATGTCGCCATGATGCTGATGGCGATCGTGTTTGTCTGGTACGGCTATGACTTTGCCCGGTTCGGGTTCATGCAGAATTCCGAAATGAGCAGCATCAACATGCTCAGTATTTACATCGCGTTTCCGCTCGCCGGACTGACCTGGGCCGTGTTCCTGACGGAACGAATCGTTGCTGACGTGCAGAAGATTTCGAGCAGTCAACGGGGATCAGAATTATGAGTCCCGGTGAAGCTGCCGTCATCATGTTCGGCTCGTTTGGCGCGTTGATCGTTCTGCGGATCCCGGTGTCGTTTGCGCTGGGGCTTGCCTGCGTCCCGATGATGCTGCTCGACGAACGGCTCACGCCGATTCTGCTGATCAACGAAATGTGGAAGTCGTACAACTCGTTCATTCTGCTGGCCGTGCCTTTCTTTCTGTTGGCGGCCAATCTGATGAACGCTGCTGGAATTACCGATCGACTGGTGAAACTGGCTCAGACGTCGGTCGGACATATGCCGGGCGGACTGGGCCATGTCAACGTGATGGTCAGCATGTTGTTCGCTGGGATTTCCGGTTCATCGACGGCAGACGCCGCAGGAATCGGCTCGCTGATGATCCCCGCGATGAAGAAGCAAGGTTACGACTCCAGTTTCGCTGTGGCCATCACCGCATGTTCTTCCGTGATGGGCGTGATCATTCCGCCGAGCATCATGATGGTTGTGTGGGGCGGGCTGATGTCGGTTTCGATCGGCGGTCTGTTCATGGCCGGGATCGTGCCTGGAATCGTGATCGCCTTGCTGATGATGGCCACCGTGCTCGCCTATGCGAGACGCCGTAACTACCCGGTCTACAAGCGAGCGACGTTCAAAGAATTCCTGCAGGCCCTGGTGAATGCAAGTCTCGCTTTGGTAACACCGGCCATCATCATCGGCGGCATTGTGGCGGGATTCTTCACGCCGACTGAAGCTTCAGTCATCGCGGTTGTGTACTCGGCGGTTCTGGGCGGGTTGATCTATCGTTCGATCAAGCTGAGAGACTTTCCCAAAGTGTTTTATGACTCGGCACGCTTCGCCGCGATTTCGTTGTTCTGCATCGGGACGGCTTCGGCGTTCGGCTGGCTGCTGGCCTACTACCGAGTTCCCCAGGCACTGGTCGATGTGATCGGCGGCTGGGGCACGGGATCGGCGACAACCGGATTCCTGGTCGCGTTGTCGTTCCTTTTCGTCGGCATGTTCATCGACGCGATTCCGGCCATCATCGTGCTGGGCACCGTGCTGCTGCCGCTGGCCGACAAAGTCGGCATGCACCCGATCCACTTTGCCATCATCGGAATCATCTCCCTGGCGTTCGGCCTCGTGACTCCTCCTTATGGTCTGTGCCTGCTAATTTCGTGCTCACTGGGCGACGTCAGAGTTGCCGATGTCCTGAAAGATGTCGCGATCATTCTGGTGCCGATGTTGATTCTTCTGATCGTGGTGATCCTGTTCCCGGAATTCGTGCTGTTTCTTCCT
>JBLFXD010000066.1:0-14376 GCA_047611045.1 Planctomycetaceae bacterium
ATCAGCGTTTAGTCAGAACGCCACTAACAGAAGAAACAATCGGCATGTCAGAGTCATCCCTGTCGGATTCGATGTCTGGATCGACCTCCACCTCGATGCTGGAAATCAGCATTTCCGGGCCAAGCGCTTCTCAACGATTGCAGAAAGCACTTCGTGATGGGCAGGTGGTCCGCCTTGGGCGAGCTCCCAAAGAGGGATGGGCTGTGCCGTGGGATCGTGCGATTTCGCGTGAGCACGCAGATATTCGCTGGCAAAACGGCCAGTTGACTATTTCGATGGTCCCGACAGCCACGAATCCGATCGTCTATCGAAACAAGATGATGAAGGAGCTGACGATTGCACCGGGTGAGTGGTTTCAGATTGGAGAAACCAAGTTCCAGGCGGGCGGCGTTGCCGAAAGGACGATGGTCGCAAGAGGTGGTGAAGCAGCCGATCCGGACACCGTCAATGTCGAATTTGACCAGGGAGTCGGTTCGGTCATGGAGGAGTATGCGTACTCCCAGGACGAACTGAAGAAGGTCGCCTTTAAGAATTCAGAATTGCAGTTGGAGATTCTGTCCACACTGCCCCGCTTGATTTCCGGGTCACACACGGACGAAGACCTGGGAGCATTGCTGTCTCGCCTTCTGCTCGATGCAGTGCCGCCGGCTGAAGCGATTGCGGTTGCTCACTTCGACGAAACCCGGTTGCCCGAAAACGAGGCGGCAATCGATACGTTCCCTAAACCACTGACGTTACGGGTTGAGACGAGGGAAAAATTCAGCGGCCGATTCAGTCCCAGCCGCAAGATTCTGCTGCGAGCATTAAAGTCCCGAACCAGTGTGATCCACATTTGGGATGCCGACGACGAGGGCGGCGGCGCGACGGTCAGTGCCGGACTTGGCTGGGCGTTTTGTGCTCCGATTGTTGGTGAGTCCAGCAAAGGGTGGTGTCTGTACGTTTCCGGCAAAGGCACCACTGATGGAGGACTGATCGTTACCGAAGAAGACGTGGCGGGCGATCTTCGATTTACAGAGCTGGTGGCTCAGTTCATCGGTTCGATTCGAAACGTCCGCCTGTTGCAGGAACAGAAGACTCAGTTGAGTTCATTCTTTTCGCCGAAAGTGATCGAGGGACTCACGAACCAGGATGGCCGAGACACGCTGGAACCGGCGGAGAAAAATATCTCGGTTCTGTTTTGCGATGTACGAGGCTTCTCTAAGAAGTCTGAAAAACTGCAGGACGATCTGCTGAGTTTGTTGCGAAGCGTTAGCGCCGCTTTAAACGTCATGGCGAAAGGGATCCTCCAGCGAGATGGCGCGATCGCCGACTTTCAGGGCGACGCTGCACTCGGGTTCTGGGGCTGGCCTGTCGAGCTTGAAGAAGGTCCCGGCCCGGCCTGCAAAGCTGCAGTTGCCATCTGCAACCACTTCTACAACGAGATCGCCGTACCGGGAAGTCTGCTGGAAGGCTTCTCAGTCGGTTTAGGCGTAGCTCATGGCCGGGCACTTGCCGGGCAGATTGGGACCGATCAGCAGGCTAAGGTGGGCGTCTTCGGCCCGGTTGTTAACCAGGGAGCTCGGCTCGAAACGATGACCAAACAGTTCGACCTGCCGATCTGCATGGATGAGCCGACGGCGGAATACGCGAAGATGTACCTGCCAGAATCGGATGGCCGAATTCGCCGACTCGCTCGTGTTCGACCGAAAGGGATGGACACGCCAATGACTGTTTACGGTCTGCTGCCACGGACCGATCAGTTTGGTTGGGTTACCGATGAAGTCGTTGCCGACTACGACAAAGCTTTGGACGCGGTGACCGAAGGGAAATGGTCATCGGCCGTCGAAATTCTTGAACGCGTTCCCGACGAAGATGGCCCGAAGCAATTCCTGCTTCGTAACATGGCCGCACTTGGGAACGAACCACCGGCATCGTGGGATGGAGCATTCTCCTTGGCCAACAAGCAGGTCAGCGCGAACGGCACCGGGATAAGGCGAGTTGCCCATCACGCGAGGACGTCAGAGATGACCCTTGCCGCTAAGACTCCGGTCAGACGTTCTTTCAGGCCGGTCCGTTCGATGAAGAGCTCTTCGTGGTGCAGGCCGAGCAGGTGCAGGATGGTGGCGTGCCAGTCCTGCACCGACACTTTGTCTTCGACGGCTGAAAAGCCCAGCTCGTCGGTGGCGCCGTGAGTAATTCCAGCCTTGGTGCCCCCGCCGGCGAACCATGTGCAGATGGCGTTGCGGTTGTGGTCGCGGCCGGCTTTCTTCAGGTCTTTGTCACCGGGTAGCTGAGCGATTGGCAAGCGCCCCATTTCACCGCCCCAGATGACCAGCGTTTCGTCCAGCAGGCCGCGTTGTGACAGGTCTTCGAGCAGAGCGGCGATCGGTTTGTCCGTGCGGTCGCAGGCATCTTTGAGCGCCGTCCCGATGTTGCTGTGCGTGTCCCAGATCTGGCTGTTGATGAAGAGCTGAACGAAGCGGACTCCGCGTTCGACCAGACGGCGGGCGATCAGACAGCGGCGACCGTACGACTCAGTCTTCTGCTGGTCGATGCCGTACCGCTTCTGAGTCTCGGCCGTTTCCTGAGACAGGTCGAGCGCGTCGCTCGCTGCCAGTTGCATCCGCGCGGCGAGTTCGTAGCTGGCAATCCGCGCATCAAGCTGAGGCCGGGCGGGACGACCTCGGCGATGGATTTGGTCGAGGCGTGCGATCAGGTCGCGTTCAACCTGCCGCACAGACGCGGGCTCCGACGGGTCGGGTTCCAGATTCAGCACCGGCGAACCGGTCGCTCGAAAACGTGTGCCCTGATGCTGCGGCGGCAGGTAGCCGGCCTGCCAGTTATCGATACCGTTGACGGGAAGGCCGCCGGGATCATCGAGCACCACGTAAGCCGGAAGGTTTTTATTCTCGCTGCCGAGTCCATAACTCGCCCACGCTCCGAGCGATGGTCGGCCAGTGAACTCGCTGCCCGAATGAATTTTGTAGAGAGCCGGTTCGTGAGTCAGGTTGGTCGTCTGCAACGATCGAATCACGGCGAGCCGATCGACCTGAGTTGCCAGGTGCGGCATCAACTCGGACACCCACTGTCCGCACTCGCCATGTTGAGCGAACTTGAACGGGCTACGCATCAGCGACCCTGCCGCGTCCGGGAATTCAACTTCGCCTGCGATCTCCTTGAAATAGTCCTCGCCGTGATGCCGGTCGAGTTCCGGCTTCGGATCCAGCAGGTCCATCTGGCTGGGTCCACCATTCATAAAGAGGTGAATAACCGAACGGGCTTTTGGTTGATGATGCGTTGCCGCGTGCAGTGTTTCACCAGACGCGAAGACGTCCTCGTTAAGGAGACTGGCCAGCGCCGCCGTTCCAATTCCAGCGGTCAACTGCTGAAACAGTCCGCGGCGTGTCAGCGTGTTTAAGTTGACTTGTCGATCAGTCATAAACATTCGCCGTCGGTGTTAGGGAAAGTTTCACGAGAGTCCGTCGAAAGTTGTCAGTCAATGTAAAGGAACTCGGCGGAGTTCATGATCGCGTGGCAGAAACTGGCCAGCGAGTCACGGGCAGCCGAATCGTCTGTCGCAGCAGCGTTCTCTCGCCAATGCTTTCGTAATTTGACGAGTGCGGTATTCGCGGTGCCTTCTTCTTCAGCGGTTGGCCGTCGACTGAGTGCCTGGCGATACACTTCATGAATCTGCGCTGACGGATCACGACCCGCTCTGTCGATCACCCGATCGGCGAAGTGTCGTGCCAGCTCGTGGACCATCCCGTTGTTGAGCAGGTGTAAGGCCTGCGGAGCGACGATCGATTCGTTGCGTTCCAGACAGTTTGGCCCCATTTGTGGCGAGTCGAAGTTTTCAAGCAGCGTCGGGATTTTTGTCCGCCGTTGAAGCACGAAGATGCTGCGTCGCCAGCCGGCAACCGAACGTTCGGAAGTAACCAGTCCGTCAGGTCTCGCTGTTACACCGTCGGGTTTTCCGTACGGCGTCAGGTCGAGTTGCCCGGCGACGCTCAGCAATGTGTCGCGGACAACTTCCGCCTCCATTCGACGCAGCGGTGCTCCATGCAGCAACGCGATCCTTTCTTCTTCCCGGATTGCCTGTTTAGTTTCCGGGACCGATTGATCGGAACTGTCATTCGCGAGTTTCTCGTTTGCTTCCGTTGCGAACGAAGACTGCTGCCAGGTTCTCGATGTGAGAATCTGTCGATGCAGCCACTTGATGCTCCAGCCGTTTCGGATGAATTCGACGGCGAGCCAGTCGAGCAGTTCCGGATGCGATGGTCGCTCTCCCGCAGTTCCAAAGTTGTCGACCGTTCTCACGATCCCACGACCAAAGTGCTGCTTCCAGATTCGATTGACCAGAACGCGAGCGGTCAGCGGATGGTCCGGCTGATTCAGCCACCGCGCGAGCGCGAGTCGCCGGCCAGTCTTGCCGGCTTTATCGTTCGGCATTGTCGGCTGAAACTTGAAGCTGGCTGGAGCCAGCGCCGTTGGAATGTTGGGTTCGACCATCGGGCCGGGAGTCAGATAATTGCCGCGTCGCAAGAGGTAAGTGGGAGACGGCTCGCCGCGCGACCACAGTGCTCGGATTCGAGGCTCGGAAGGTTTACTGGCGTTCGCTGCGTCGATCTGTTTTTTGAATTCGGCTTTCTTTGCCCCATCGGATTCCGCATCGGACTGCTTCTGCAGGGCGGCGACTTCGGCTTCGATCTGTTGAACCTGCTGCTTCCATGCCGCGCGTTCGGCGGTGGTGACGTGGGGCAACGTGCGAGGGCCTTGCGACTTCAGCCAGTCGTGTTCGTCGTACGCGTCTTTGAAGATTGCGGTCAGACTGTAGTAGTCGCGCTGCGACAGCGGGTCGAACTTGTGGTCGTGGCAACGGGCACACTGCAGAGTCAGTCCGAGCACGGCCGAGCTGAAGACCTGCATCTCGTCGGCGATGACTTCCAAACGGTCGGGCACGAAATTCGTGATGTTGGCGAACGTGCGATCCGGAGTGGTTCGCAGAAAGCCGGTCGCGACCAGCTTGTCGTAAACGTCGGGCGTGATCTCGTCCGACGATGAGTAATCGACCAGCTCGTCGCCGGCGATCTGCTCATGCAGAAACTGGTCGTAGGGTTTGTCGTCGTTGAACGCTCGGATGACATAATCCCGGTACCGCCACAGGTGGGGACGGACGCGGTCCTCGTTCTGTGCCCCTTCCGAATCGGCATACCCAGCGGCATCGAGCCAGTGCCTCGCCCACCGCTCGCCATAACGCGACGACGCCAGCAGGCGATCGATGAGTCGCTCCCATGCGTCGGGATTCGTGTCAGCGAGAAACTCGTCGATCGCGGCAGTCGTTGGCGGGAGTCCGACCAGGTCGAAATAGACTCGCCGCAACAATGTGAGTCGTGCCGCCTGAGGAGCAAACGCCAGTCCGCGGTCAGAAAGTTTTTGAGCAACGAAGGCATCGATCGGGCTGTCAGACTCGGTGTCGACTTTCGGAACGGACGTCTTGCGAGGCGACCGGAAGGCCCACAGCGCCGACTCGTCGTCGTTCACTGTCGAGTTCGTTTGAGAGTCGGTTGTGGGTGAAGTTTTTGCAGATTGAACAGCCGCCTGAGGAAGCCCGTCGCGAATCCATGCTTCGATAGTGGTCCGCTCTGATTCCGTCATCGGTTTGACGCTGACTGAAACGAGCTGGCGGCGCGGCGGCATCTCCTCTTTGAGAACGCGCTGGATCAACCGGCTTTCGGCGGGCTTTCCCAGGACGACGACTGGTCCGGATTTGCCGCCTTTGAGAATCGACTCACGAGTCCGCAGATCCAGGCCACCTTCCTTTCGCCTTGTTCCGTGACACGCCGTGCAACGAAGCAGCAATATCGGAATCACGTCGTGTTCTGAAATTTGTCTCTGACGCGGCGGCTTGCGGAACTTCGCACCGGACGTAATCCACAACCGCACCGCTTCGATCTGCGAGGCGGTGAGTGGCGGCTCGCCTTCGGGGGGCATCTCCCGCGCGACGACGTGCCGAAAAAGGAGACCTTCTTCTGAATGCTCACGGTCGATGATGCTGCCGGAATCTCCACCGGCAACCAATCCTTCCACCGATGAGAGATCGAGCCCTCCTTCCCGCCGCTTCGAATCATGGCAGGTCGAGCATCTCAACTTCACGACTTGAGCAACTGCGGACTCGTAGAAGACGCTCCGAGAAGCAGGATCGTCAGCAGCGCGAACACTCCCGCCGCAGCCGGCGAGAATCGCGGCAACCAGCAGCTGCATTTTCAGACGACGGACCTGCTCGACCACTCAATGCCCCTGACATTGCGATCACAAAGACGAGCTGACCTCGGTCACGTTTCCACAGCACACAACTCGTTCGCCATTGAGCGAAGTCGTCATGCTGATGGCGCGGAATATCGTCGGTCAGCCTCGCAATGATTAACGTGATCGCCGGTCGCCGTGAAGCGAGACGGTAGTCATTGGCGAGCGAAAGGCCTGGTCGAGAGTGCCGTTCACCGCCGAATCGGCAGCGCAGGAAATCTGCGAGGGAGAACCGCCGGCAGCCGCTCGAAATCGATTCAGCACGCTGATGGAACGGTCGACTTTACCAGCTCCAGGAAATACCGAAGTCATACGATGACGTTCGGAACGTGGACCGCGAGGTCTGGATTGCCGGGAAGATGTTCTGTGACGGATTGCCCTGCCAGACGATGCTGTCACTGGCTCGGGTCATTTCAGCAATCATGGTCAGGGTGTAGGCCGCTCGGAAGTTCGCGTTTCGCAGGATTTTCGCACGTCGCAGAACCGGGAGGTATTGAAAGAGTGGTCCTTCCGCGTAAACCATCTGTTCGATCATCGGTGAAACACTGCTGTGAGTTTCTGAGCTGCTGAATCTATTCGGCCTGGCATCTGTCTCCGACGGAAAATTCAGATCAGACTCACGTGTCGAGACAAAGATGTTGTCTCCAGAGAGTTCGATGCGCTGATGATTCATTAGCAGGCCAAAGTTGGTCGAACCACCCAGTCGAAAACCCTGGTCTCCACCAAAGTCGTAATCGATCCCAATTTCCGGCCCACCAAGGTGCGACTCGATCTGGTTGTTGAGGATCGACGTGACGGGGTAGATTCGCGAGTCGCCGACAAGAGCAAAGTTGATTACTTGAGTTCCGCCCCCCTGATTGCCGAACTGGTCTTCGATTGTCCCTGCATTGTCCACGATGCCGTCGCCGTCATCGTCGAAACCATTTGGTAACGAGTGGAGTTTTACATCGGGGAGAAACGGCTGATTCAGCATCGAAATCGTGTCGTAGTAGATGCCACTGTCTCGACCATAGAATCGAAAATCGTCACGAACTGAAGTGTAACGAAGACCGGCACTCGGTCTGACCCTGATGCTGTCTGACTTGTAGAGCGGCATCGCTTTCCACCTTAGGCCAGTTGCATACATTTCGACATTCGTGTCGACCGTGAACGCGAGGTCGTAAACAGCACTGGCACCGCCAAAGGTCGTGCCATCGGACAGGGTTGTGACGGTTCCATCGTCCAGCGGGATGCCTCGGAGATTCAGTAAGTTTTCCTGCAGAATCTCCAGAGGGTCAGGAAATCCTGTCAGCGACGCTGGTGCATTAAACAGGAATGGAATGCCTGTCTCGTCGATCTCCTGCAGGATCGCCTCAACGACTGCCTGCTGATTTCCTCGACTTGGATGCACAGCGTCCCGGGCATCGTACCTGTTGTTATTGTCTTTCGCCCAAAGTCCCCACATTTCAATTCCTGAGCCATCCGCGTTCTCACCGGAAAGAGTGAGACGCAAACCCTTGAGCTCGGCGCGGTCCAGGTCTTTCGCACCAATCGGATCGAACAGATTGAATCCGACTCCGTTGTTCAGACCAGATAATGCGTCAATGTAATCCTGCAGGTTGCTGCCACCGCCTCCGCCACCACCGGCAGCGTCGAGGACTGGCGCGATCTGATCACGATAGATCGGAGCTCTTGGATTACCGACCAGATTCCGGCCACGCTCGGCCCTCATCTGCACGTATTCGGTACGGAATTTCCAGCGACTGGGCATCGAAATCCGGCTTTCCGATTCCGACTCCCAGATGCCGCCGCGATTGGCGATCCGCTGATATTCGTGCTCGTAGGGGCTGATCGACGGGTATGGCTGGTAGTAGCTTGGGTAAGCTCCACCTTGAGGTGCCATGCCTGCGTAATCGCCAACCGGGCCGCCGCCCATTGTCGCACCAGGTGGGTAGGACGCCATGCCACCGCCCGGAGGGTAAACCCCCTGAGACTGTGCAGACCCTGCGGTTCCAAAGAAGGAAACCGTTCCCAGCAGTATTGCGAGCCAAAGATGTCGCCGCATCAGTCAGTCCCTGACATTCGGTGGTTCCGGAGGCAGTCCCGGCGCGGCAATCCACGCACAAGACCATGACTCTTGCCGCATTTATCGTCGGACTGACTTGTTAATCTGTAGCGATTGTCGGGATTGTATGGAATTTTCCGATTGTAAGTCCGACGGCGAACTGGCCATTCTCACAGTATGACGCTCATTTGGACTGATTTTCACGGCCCGGTCGGTTCGCGATCCACCAGCTCCGGGGCATCCAGATTCGTCGAGAGGACGCGCTGCACTCGGCAACGGGCTGTCATCATCAAATACGGAACGGCCATTTGCGATCAGCGCAGCTCGAAACAGCCCGACGAAGCCATGGTCATACTGAATTGAATTGGCCGTTCGTTCTCGCCACAACCGGCAATGGGGTTGAACATTTGAGCCTCTGTGCGTGATAATCAAAACTTGTTGACTTGAGGCCTCTGACTGCAGGTAACCCCTCATGGTAGACGGCATAGAAGACTTCAAATTATTGATGCGACGGCTTGGCGAGGGCGACGCTTCCGCCGCCGAGCAGGTTGTCGATCGATACGGTGCGCACGTCACGCGTGCAATTCGGAGACGATTCCGGACCCCTAAAATGCGAGTCCTGTATGGAACGGAAGACTGCATGCAGTCGGTATGGGGATCGATCTTCTCGGACGTCGACCGGGTCGCGAAGATCGAAACGCCGGAGCACCTGATGCAGTATCTGGCAAAGGTTGCCGGCAACAAGTTGATTGACCGCGACCGAAAACTACGAGCTCAATGCAATAACGTCTACCGGGAATGCGACCTGCCGGAACCCGGATCTCCCGACCAAAGCGCGCTCGCGACGGGCGACCTGACGCCAAGTCAGGCAGTGGAGATCGATGACGAATGGGACGTTCGCACCAAAGGCCTATCAACAGAAAAGCGGACCATTCTTGATCTGCATCGGCAGGGGCACACCAGCGACGAGATCGCCGAAAAGACCGATCGCAGCGGAAGAGGAATCCGACGAGTGATTCAGCAGTTCCGCGACATGTTCAAGAGAAATTCTCATCTTGACGACAAGCGATCTGATTTTCGCAAGCCGTCAAACGACGATAACTAACGGAGATCCGGCCCGATGATTAGTTTTCTGCAAAAGTTCAGAAAAAGCGTTGCCGCGTCAACTGGCAAGCGAAACTTCGAACAGACCGTGCCGGCGGAAGAACGCAGTCTGGTCAGCAAAGTGATTTGGGACTGGCCAGAAGGCGAGCCCGTTCGTGTGGACGCGGCGTTGGAACAATTCCCGCAACTGCTCGAAACTCCCAGAGCCATCGTCGAGCTCGCGATTGAAGAGTTCAACGAGCGGCGGAGTGCCGGCGAACAGCTATCGGCGACCGAATTCGCCGGACGGTTTCCGGATGTGCAGTCGCAACTGCTGGACTCGCTCGTCTTTGAAAAAGCGCTGCAGGAAATGACGGGCTGGTTCCAGAGTGTTCTGGCACCGAAAGAAGACAACGTTCAATGGCCATCGGTCGGCGATCAGATTGCAGGCTTCAAGCTGGTGGAACCGTTGGGGCGTGGTGGTTTTTCGAGAGTATTTGTTGCTCGCGAACTCGGCTACGAGAATCGTAAAGTGGCCGTGAAAATCTGCCGTCAGGACACGCACGAAGCACGCACACTGGCGACTCTGACGCACAGCGGCATTGGCGCTGTCCACTACGTCAGGCAGATCCCAGAGACCGGCATGACCGCGATCTGCATGCCACTGACAAGTCGCTCGACTCTCAATGACGTTTTAAGACGCGCATCAGGTGGCAGTGGAAGGCCGACATCGGCGTCTTTGGTGTGGGACGAGATCAGAACTCGAAACAAAATTGATTCCGTCGCCCCTGCATGGGCGAGTAAGACATTCGCGACGTGGGCGCGAGACCTGATGTCCAACCTGGCAGAAGCTCTGGCGGCATCGCACGCGCAAAATATCGTCCACTGCGACTTGAAGCCGACCAACGTGCTTGTAACACCGGAAGGGAAACCGACGCTCGTCGACTTTAATGTGGCGTTCCGTCAGAACGCTGTTGCCAGTCCGGCAAACGTCGGCGGGACGTTGCCATACATGGCTCCAGAACAGATCCGAGCGTTCGCTGGCAAGGGCTTCAGCACGATTGGGCCTCAGACAGACGTCTACGGACTGGCGGCAACGATCTACGAACTGCTCACCGGCAGGCTCCCGTTCGGCGCTGCACCGCCAGCCGACGACGGGGTGCAAATGCTGCTGGAGCGACGCCGCGAAATCCCCGAGTCCATTCGATCGACCAACCCCCAGGTTACGCCTGAATTCGACAGATTGATCCTCGAGTGCCTGAGTTACGAGCCAGAGCAACGGCCGCAAAGCGCCGAAGCCCTGATTGGCAGACTCACTAAAGTCGCTCACGGAGTATCCGATGCACCATTGGTGACGAAGCGGGATTCGATATTGAAAATGACGGTTGCGACCGCAGCATTGATTCTGGCTGTTGCGTTCGTGCCACTGAACCGAACTCAAGACACCACAAACAATTCTCTGGGCATTGGCGATACGGGCGCGATCGTAAAACCGGAGCTGACTCCTGATGCAAAACTCAAACAGCTGCTTGCGGATGGGTACGACGCATTCCAGGCGAAAGACTTTGAGACAGCCGAGCAGCTCTTCCTGAAAGCAAAGCAGCTTGATGAAGGTCACGAGGGAGCCATTTTCGGGTGGATTCGAACGAACTTCCATTTGGGCAATGTCGAAGTGGCCGAGCGTGCTACAGCCGGATTCTTTAACGATGGGGCACCCGAAAAAGCGGCACTCAGTGGACTCTGCCACGCTGGAATCGAGAGCCACCCACTCGCAATTATTCATTTTGAAGATGCAATTGCTCGAGGGTTTCGGACTCCAGAAGTCCTGACAAACCTTGGCTTCAGTCTCTATCGAAGTGGTAAATACGACAAAGCTGTTGAGGTCCTTGAGGAAGTGCGGCAGTTGGGGGGCGATACCACAATCGCGAACCTGCTACAGGTTCTTTCTTACTCGCATCTCTGGCACGAAAGGGACGACGAGGGAAGGCCGCTACATAAGTTTGACAAACATCTGATCGTCAGCCTGATCGAAGAATGTCGCGACTCCCCCGTAAAGTTCAAAGTTGCTTCAGAGCTCTACGGTAGCTTTGTTATGTCATTAGAGGGTGGCAAGTTGGTGGCCAATGAAGAATGGGCAGAACGCTCAATCGAGGCGTTTCGACGAGGGCTGGAAGCTGGTCTGGATCCTGCCTACTGGAACGGCATTAAAGGTTCGATGCCTCAATCGATCCTGGCGACCGACGAAGCAAAGCTGTTCACAGCTCAAGCTAAGGGGCGGCATTCGGCTCAACACCGAACGTTCTTTCTCCTCGATCCGATTATTGGAACACGATTCGATCGATGGACAGAACGAAAACTGACGGCAGTGCCAGTTGCTGGACCGTCCCAACTGATGGCGACAAACGCCGATTAGGCATCAGTGATCGCCGTCGCGGCAGCACTACTTGAACCGGGAAATTGCCCCGATGCTGGAAATGCTGATCGAATTCGTGCTCACAATTCTTGTCAGAATCCCAGCCTTTCTGGTTGATCTGGTCGTCAAGCCGGGCAAGGAATCCCGCTCGAACAAGTGGTTGCTCTCGCTCCTTGAAGCTGTTTTTCTGTTTGGAATCTGCGGCTGGATCCTGATTCCCATCCTTCATTAAGGCCGTCAACGGTTTCGTCGTCCGAATACCAGACCGGCGTGCAGCGCAATCAGAAATGGTATTCAGCTTCCTTCAGAAGGGCACCGGGGAAACAAAGACCTTTCAGCGTTCCAGCTCCCTGCACAGTATCCATGAAGATGGATTATCCGAGCGAAACCCGTTCCAGCGGATACTGATACTGGTCGACCGTTTGGCCGGTCCCAGCCAGAGCGAGCAGCAGCGTCAGCGGCCCGACGCGGCCGAGAAACATCGTTGCCGTCACGACCAGTTGCGAAGCGGGCGTTAACTCGCTGGTGATTCCCGTCGAGACTCCGACGGTCGCGAAGGCGCTGGTGGCTTCGTAGAGGATGTCGATAAATGCAAAGGCGTCTGCTTCGAACACGGTCAGCAACAATGTTGAAGTCATCGTGGCTCCGAGCCCCATCGCGACGATGACAAAGGCGTAGCGAACTTGAGTGTCAGGGATCATCCGACCGTAGCATTCGACATGATTCCGGCCGCGTAGAATACTGACCAAGGCAAGCACGATGATGGCGAGTGCCACGGTTTTCACACCACCGCCTGTCGAGCCTGGCGAAGCTCCGATAAACATCAGGCCGATCGAGAACAACTTCGTCGACGGGTTGAGTTCACCGTGGTCGACGGTGTTGAACCCCGCAGTCCGAAACGTCACTGACTGAAACCACGCATCGGCAACTCGCGTTCCGATTGGGTCATCACTTTGGTCACCCACCGATTCCAGCAGCCCGTAAACGAAGGCTCCCCCCAGCAACAGAATGGCTGTCGTTGTGAGAATGAGTCTGGGTGAAAGAGGCAGTTGTTCTCGCAGTCGGCGGTGGCGGAACAGCGATGACGGTTGCCGAGAACTCTGCCAGGAAAGCCGCATCGTCGTCCATACAGACCGCAGCGTGCCAAAGCCCAGGCTGCCTACGACGATCAGCCCGCAAACGACTCCCCAAACCTGCCATCGCGTGCCGAGTCCCAGAAAACTCTCGCCGGTTAGTGAGAACCCGGCATTGCAGAACGCGCTGATGGCGTGAAACGTTCCGTAAAACGCACGCTCGCCGAGCGGAAGATCGCTCCACAAAGTTGACAACAGGACGGCACCGATGGCTTCTGCCGCCAACGTGAAACTGAGAATCGCAATCAGCAACTGACGCACGTCGCGGACTGTCGATGCTTCGGATACTTCTGTGACAGCAGCGCTTTCTCGAAACGCAATCCGATTGCCCATCAGTAGAGCGAACGTCGCGCTCAAGCTCATGATGCCCAGGCCGCCGATCTGAAACAGAATCATGATCACGACCTGGCCAAAGCGGCTCCACCAGGCATCCGGTCCGCCCGTGGGAACAACGACCAGCCCGGTGACACACGACGCGCTGGTCGCCGTAAACAGGGCAATGCGGCACCGCTCGATCCAGCTCACTCCGTCAGCTTTTTCCGTAACGCTGCCGGGCAACAATAGAAGCAGCGTGCCGACAAGGATCAGACCAACGAACGACACGACGAAGATCATGGCCGGATTGCTCCGGCTCGTCGTGCGGCTGACAAACTTCAGCAACTGTGCGAGCCCAATCAGCAACAGAAACATTTCCGACCAGGCGACCAAAGCGGCACCTCGACTACTTTCGTACCAGACAGGCAGCACCGGGCCGAACAGCAAAAGCACAATCGAACCAACAAGCCAGGCCCCTGCAAAAATACAGGCTCGCCGATTTGACCGAAAGAACGTCAGCCGGTCATCACTCAGGTATACCTTTAGACTGACGATCGTGGCTCGAACCAACATCGCCGAGCAGGCGAGCAATCCAAATTCCCACAGCACTGTGTCACTGGAAACCCCATGCTGAAGCACCGTCGAAACGAGACCCACGAAAAAAGCGGGAGTCGCGATTTTGCTGAGTCGTTCGAGAATCGAACGCAGCCGCTCTTCGGTCTGCCTGTTTGACGATCTTCCGAAAGACGGAGTCCGTTCAGATGACATGCTGGTTGCTCGCGACTGATTGCTTGTGAAACGCGGAACTGATCACGACGAAGGCGGCATCCTGGTGGACAAAGCCGAATCCGCCAAACGAACAATCCCCGCTCCGGACCAATGCGAGCGGATTTACGGTTGCTATACTCCGCCGCACCGCCCGATCGATTCAGAACTCTCGCCAGGCCAGGTCAGCGAGTTCTTCAAGACGATGGCCAAAGTCAGGATCCCCTCAGGAGACGGCAAGTCATGCCGCGTGATTTCGTTTCAGAAAGCCTCAGCCACGACCCCGTTCACGGGTATATCCCGTTTATTTCCAGCGACGATCTGCCTGCCGGTGAAGTTGC